>JANJTY010000389.1 GCA_024710865.1 Lysobacteraceae bacterium
GGCGCGAAGGCAAGGCGTCAGGGTGCGGCTATGCGGCCTTCGAACGTGACCAGGCCATCGATGCCGGCGCGGAAGCGGTCGCCCGGCTGCAGCGCGGCCACGCCGGCCGGCGTGCCCATGAAGACCAGATCGCCGGCGCGCAGGCGGAACAGCCTGGACAGTTCGTGCAGGATCTCGGCGACACCGAACACCATCTCGCCCAGCGTCGCCTGCTGGCGCAGCGCACCGTTGACCTCCAGCCACAGCCGGCTGTCCACGCCGGGCGAGGCGACCGAGGCGGGAACCAGTTCGCTTACCGGCGCCGAAGCGTCGAAGCCCTTGGCCGTGTCCCAGGGCAGGCGCTTCTCCTTCGCGCGCGCCTGCAGGTCGCGGCGGGTCAGGTCGAGCCCCACGCCATGGCCGAAGACCAGGTCCAGCGCGCGCTCGACCGGCACCTCGCCCTCGGCATCGCGACCCAGCGCCACCACCAGCTCGACCTCGTGGTGCAGGTCGCTCGTGCCGGGCGGGTAGGGCAGCGCGCCGCCGCCCGGCACCACCGCGTCGGCCGGTTTCATGAAGAACACCGGCGTGCCGCGCTCGACCTCGGCGCCCATCTCCCTGGCGTGCTCGGCGAAGTTGCGCCCGACGCAGTAGATGCGGTGCACCGGAAAGCGCGCGCTGCGGCCGCGCACCGCCAGCGACGGCGGCGCGGGTGGATCGAACACGAAGCTCATGGCGTGTAGCGGATGTGCTGCACCGCGACGCGCGAATCGCGCTCGCGCACCACGGTGTACTCGCCCTCGATGGTGCCGGCCTCGCCCGCGCGCGCGGGCCCGGCGGGCGTACGCCCGGTGAGCGAGCGCCAAGCCCGCATCAGGCCCAGCACGACCAGGAAGCCGGCCGCGGCGAACAGCGCGAAGACCGAAAAGAACAGCAGCAGGCCGACGGCGGCGAGGCCGAGCAGGCCCTGCAGGACCGGGTGGCGCGGACGGCGCCAACGCAGATGGACGAAGCGCATGGCATGGCAGAATGCGGACCAGGCCCGAGTATCGGGTCGGCGCCGGTGGTGGACAAGTGACGATGGACCCAGCATTCAGCTTGCCCGAGGGCGCCCTCGCCCGGGTCGAGGACGTGCCCGACGGCGGCGCCCTGGCCGCGCGCGGCCCGGTCGAGGGCAGCGAGGAATCGCTCGTACTGCTGCGCCGGGGCGAGGCGGTGCATGCCTTCCTGAACGTCTGCCCGCACGCCGGCCGCGCCCTGGACTGGGCCCCGGGCCGCTTCCTGCTCGACAGCGGCCGCCTGGTCTGCGCCGCGCACGGCGCCAGCTTCACCATCCCCGATGGCCACTGCGTCGCCGGCCCCTGCCGCGGCCAGCGCCTGCGCGAGGTGCTGGTGGACGTGCGGGACGGGCTGGTTTACCCCGTCGCGTGAGTCCCGTCCCTGGCGGGCCTCAGTCGGGGGGCTGAACGTCGGCTCCACCGCTGCGCGGCTTGGGCCGACCTGCACCAGGCGCGGCGCGAGGTGCTCGTGCAGGTCGGATCGAGCGCCGCCGAGGCGCCAGCGCGTGCGGTGCGCCCCGCCGGCGCGGATCCGACACCCGGTTCGACCGGCGCGAGGCGTCGTCGAT
Source organism: Lysobacteraceae bacterium (assembly GCA_024710865.1). Lineage (GTDB taxonomy): Bacteria > Pseudomonadota > Gammaproteobacteria > Xanthomonadales > Xanthomonadaceae > JANJTY01. The sequence goes on from JANJTY010000389.1 coordinate 1,607, forward strand.
CAGCGAGGCCTGGCGATCGACCTCGGACGAGATCGGGACGTAGGGACAGGCCCATGGGATCATGCCGCATGACCAGCTTCCAATCCTTCGACCTGCTACCCGCCCTGCACCAGGCCATCGAGGCCGCAGGCTACGCCGCACCCACCCCGATCCAGACGGCCGCCCTGCCGCCGATCCTGGCCGGGCGCGACCTGCTGGCCCAGGCACCCACCGGCAGCGGCAAGACTGCCGCCTTCGGCCTCGGCCTGCTGCAGCGCCTGGACGCCGGCGCGATCCGCAGCCAGGCCCTGGTGCTCTGCCCCACGCGCGAGCTGGCCGACCAGGTCGGCAAGGCCATCCGCCGGCTCGCCATCGCCATTCCCAACGTCAAGCTCAGCGTGCTGACCGGCGGCACGCCCATCGCCCCGCAGCTGGCCTCACTCACGCACGCACCGCACATCGTGGTGGGCACGCCCGGCCGCATCCAGGAACTGCTCGGCAAGGGCGCGCTCGATGCGTCCGGCATCCAGACGCTGGTGCTGGACGAGGCCGACCGCATGCTCGACATGGGCTTCGAGGAAGCCATCGCCGACATCGTCGGGCGCCTGCCCAAGGCGCGCCAAAGCCTGCTGTTCTCCGCGACTTGGCCGGACGCGATCCGTGCCCTCGCCAAGCGCAGCCTGCGCGATGCGGTGGAAGTTTCGGTCGCCGCGCAGGAGACCCAGCCGCAGGCCGAGACCTGGTTCTTCGAGGTCGAGCCCGAGCGCAAGACCGCCGCGCTCGCCGCCCTGCTGCTGCAGCACCGGCCCGAATCCACCGTGGTGTTCTGCAACATGCGGCGCGACGCCGACGAGGTGGCCGCGACGCTCAACGGCCTCGGCTTCACCGCCGCCGCCCTGCACGGCGACCTGGAGCAGCGCGACCGCGACGAAGTGCTGGTGCGCTTCGCCAACCGCAGCCTGCCCATTCTGGTGGCCAGCGACGTGGCCGCGCGCGGCCTGGACGTGAAGGACCTGGCCTGCGTGGTCAATTTCGAGCTGCCCAGCGACGCCGACACCTACCTGCACCGCGTCGGCCGCACCGCCCGCGCCGGCGCCGGTGGCCTGGTGCTGAACCTGATCGGCCCGCGCGAAATGCCGCGCGCGCTGGCGCTCGAATCCGGCCTCGGCATCGCCCTGCGCTGGGGCCGCGCCACGCCCATCACCGCCACCCCGCGCGAGGTGCCGCGCCCGGCCATGCGCACCCTGCGCCTGGATGCCGGCCGCAGCGACAAACTCCGCCCCGGCGACATCCTCGGCGCCCTCACCGGCGCCGCCGGCCTGCCCGGCGAGGCCATCGGCAAGATCGACCTCTTCCCCACCCGCGCCTACGTCGCCGTGCGCCGCAGCGAGGCGGAGCACGCGCTGAAGGCGCTCAATGCGGGGAAGATCAAGGGCCGGAGCGTGCGGGTGCGGGGGATCTAGCTCAGGGCTGCGCTCGCGGCCGTTCGAGGCGTCAACCGCCGTTGCCGCTAGAGTTGCCCGTGTCCTGCCGGCGAGTGCACGGCGGCATTCGGCCGAGCGGGGAGCAGGGCGGGTCGGCTGAGCGACGACTGCCCCGAAGAAGCCACACGCTCGCCCGCAAGTAGCCATACGCCCGCGTGAGTCTGAGTGACACGAGGGGGCCAAGCATGAGTGCGCATAAGCACTTCGCTGCCCTGTTGTGCTCGGCCCAGCAGCAGCCAGATGCCTTCAGGACGCCTTGGCCGTGACTGATTCGAAACCCATCGTCTCGCCTACGGTGCCGCGCCGCATTCCCTGGGCCACGCTGATGCTGAGCACGGCAACCGTCGCCCTCAGCGTTCACGCCGCGATCGAGATCAGCGGAACGTGGATGGGGAGAGTAAGGATCGTCGACCTGGAGAGCTACGGTGTGCGCTTCGGGCATCTCAGGGATCTGGAGCTCTGGAGACTGGTCACCTCACAGCTCGTCCATGTCAAGCAGCCCCACATGCTGTCGAACGTGTTCTGCCTGCTGTGGGTCGGCGCGGCCGTCGAGCGACGCGTGGGCTTCGTCCGCTTGCTCGTGCTCTGGCTGATCGGCGGCGCTCTGGCAACGCTGTTCAGCACGCTCTTCGTTGCCCCGCCTTGGAATCTCGGCACCGGGTCATCCCAGGCGATTATTGCGATTGCCGGCGCCGGGCTTTGGCTCGTGCTCGCGGGCGTCGACCGCTCCAGGTCGCTGATCCTGCCGGTCGCGTTCTCGATAGCCTTGGCGTTCGCGATCGACCTGATACATGTCCACTACCCGAAGCCACACCATGTTGCGGGCGTGCTGCTTGGCATGGCGATTGCCGTGCTGTACCGCAAGACAGCCCGGACGCCGGCCGAGGGCTGAGCGTTTGCTTCGGGTCGGCTGCCGCCGCTCGCGCTCGCCGGTCCCGGCCCGATCATCCGTCAGCATCGGGAGACGCTCGCGAGCAGGGTCTGACGCGCTCGCCCTGGGCAGCGGCCGCATGAGCATTCCGAAAGTTCTGTCTGTGATACCGTAAGACGCATTAGGTATCACGGATAGCACCAATGCGCCCCGTCGCCGCCGACTTCGCCAGCCCCGAAACCCGTCGCGCGGCGCAGCATCTGGGGCGTCTGGTGCGCGAGGCGCGGCTGGCGCGGCGGATGCCGCAGGCGGAGCTGGCGGCGCGGGCCAGGACCAGCAAGCTCACCGTGATCCGGATCGAGAAGGGCGCGGTGGAGACGGCGCTGGGGACCTGGCTGTCGGTGCTGGAGCAGCTCGGGCTGCTGGGGCAGGTGCTGAAGATCGAGGATCGGATCTCGCCCGAGCTGGCCAGGGCGAGCGGGGCGCGGCGCGCGCGGCCGAAGGCCAAGCCCGACCTCGACTTCTGACATGAGCGTCCGCTACGTCTTCATCCACCTGCCGGGCCAGACCGAAGCGGTGCCGGCGGGACGGCTTGAGATCTTCGCGCGCGAGGGCGAGCTGCTGACCTCGCGCTTCGAGTACGGCCAGCGCTACCGCGAGCGGGCGCAGGCGCTGGACGTGGATCCGGTGTCGCTGCCGCTGGCGGGCGAGTCGGCGATCGCGCGCGAACCCGTGAACGGGCTGCCGCTGTTCGGCGCCATCCGCGACGCCGCGCCGGATGCCTGGGGCCGTCGCGTGATCGAGAACCGGATCGGTCGCGCAGGTCCGCTGTCCGAGGTGGATTACCTGGACCATGCGGGCTCCGACCGGGCCGGCGCGCTCGACATTCGCAGCCAGCGCGACAGCCCGCCGCGCGAGTCCACCTTGCCGGCCCGCGTGGATCTGCCTTACTTGCTGGAGGCGGTCGAGCGCATCGAGGCCGGCGACGCGGTGCCGGCGCAGCTGGCGCATTTCTTCGAGGGCGGACCGACGCTGGGCGGCATGCGGCCCAAGGCGGTGATCCACGATGGCGGCCGGCAGTTCCTTGCCAAGTTCCCGTCCCGCTCGGACCGGCGCTTCAACGTGCCGGCGGTCGAGTACGCCACCCTGGAACTCGCGCGCGCGTGCGGGCTTGAGGTGCCGGACACGCGGCTGGTCCGGCTCGACGGCGAGCGCTGCGCGATGCTGATCGAGCGCTTCGACCGCGAGCCGGTGGAAGGCGGCTACGCGCGACGCCACATGGTCTCGGCGCTGACCATGCTCGGGGTCTCCGAGCTGGAGTCGCCGGAGCAAAGCTACGCGGCTATCGCCGGCGTCATCAGCGCGCGCGGCGCGGCGGCCTTCGTGGCGCGCGATCGCATCGAGCTGTTCAAGCGCATGGTGTTCAACATCCTGGTCACCAACAACGACGACCACCTGCGCAACCATGCCTTTCTCCACGATCCGGCCGGCCACGGCTGGCGACTGAGTCCGCTCTACGACGTGGTGCCCTCGCCGGAGATCGGACGCGAGCGCTTCCTCAGCCTGGCCGCTGGGCCGCAGGGACGCGCCGCGCGGCTGGACAATGCGCTGGCCGGCGCGGGCGCGTTCGGTCTGCGGCGCAGCGAAGCCGCGCGCCTGATCGAAGCGCTGGTCGCGTGCACCCGCACCTGGCGCAACCGCTTCGACGCCTGCGGCGTCTCCGGACGGGACAGCGACGCGGTGGCCAGTGCCTTTCGGCGCGCGTCGGACATCGGCCTGCGCGAGGTCGAGCGGCGG
>JANJTY010000140.1 GCA_024710865.1 Lysobacteraceae bacterium
GCCGGCCTTCTCGGCCTCGATGGCGGCATTGATCGAGAGCAGGTTGGTCTGGTCGGCGACCTTCGAGATCGTCGTGACGACGCCGGTGATGTCGGCGGCCTCTTCGCGGATCGCCGCCAGACGCGCCGCCATCGCGTTGGACGCCTGGGCGAGGCGATCCATCGTGTCGTCGAGGTTCGACAGCCCGGTCTGGCCCTGCTCGGCCAGCTCCGCGGTCTGCGCCGAGACGGTATTCAGGCCCTCCATCGTGCCGAGGAGCTCGTGACTGGTGGCCGCGATTTGCTTGACCGCCGCGGCGATCTGGTTGGTCGAGGCGCCGAATCCCTGGACCGTGGTCTCCTGCTGGCGGCTGGTCGCGGCGAACTCCGTCGCGGTGCTCATCAGCTCGACCGAGGCCTGCTTCACCCTGGCTACCAGGCCGCGAAGGCTCTGCGTCATGGTCGCGATCGCGCTCAGCAGCGTGCCGGCCTCGTCCTGTTCGCCACTCCTGGGCACCTCGGTGGTCAGGTCACCCTGGGCGACGCGCTCGGCCACGGTGGCGGCGAAGTGCAACCGCGCGCTCAGTTGCTGGGCAACCCGGCGCGCGAACCACGCCATCACCAGGACCAGCAACACGATGGTGGAGCCGAGCACGAGCAGGTGGCCGCTTCGGCGTTCGATCAGGACATCGGCATCGGCCTCGGCCGCCGCGTTCCGCTGGCGGGCCAGTTCGACCACCTCATCGATGGCGTAACGATGGGCCTCGTAGCGCTGGTGCATGCGCGCAAGCGCCCCCAGGGCAGCTTCCTTCTGACCCGCCTTCAGCGCCGGGACGTACTCCTCGTCGCGGATGCGGTAGAAGTCCATCGCCGCCCGCGCCGCCGTGACGGTCATCAGATTCGCGATCGGCGGGTCCTCGGCGAGATTGCGCTTCCATTTCTCCTGGATGTTCTCGTAGTCCACGCGCAGTTGGTTGCCGCGCTCGACCAGTCGCGCGATCTCGGCCGGATCGCCCTCGTCCCGCAGACGCAGAACCAGGAGATAGGACTCGATGATGTAGCCGGGAGGCGGCAGGATATCGGCGATCAGGTCGTTGCCGACGATGATGCGCTCGTAGATCGGGCCCTTGACCCTGACCGCGCCGAGGGTGAACCAGGACAGCGCCGCAAAGGCCGCGAACAGCAGAAGGAAGATGCCTACGAACCAGGAAAGTCGCGCAGCCAATCGCGAATCGACGCGAGACATCGTATCTCTCCCCCTGCTTCAGCGTATCCGGCGATAGTGCAGCGGGCGCGATGCCCAGGCAATGGGGTCGCCACCGCGCGTCAGGCCTGGAGCCGCGGTCAGGTCACATCGTCTTTCGGTTCGGGGGGCCTGGCCGAACCCTCGATGCGCGCCGGACGCGCATGCGGCGCCCGAACCGCCTGCATCGGTGTGCACGGTTCGTGAAGACAGGGCCCGGCTCGTCCAAGCCCGTGGGGCCGGCTTGGGCGGCGTCAACGGCGCGGTCCCGGGCAGCCGCGGGGCGCGCGCCGCTGGCTACGGCGAGACGTGGAGCACTCCGCTGGACCCGCCGCCACCGGGTGCCGTCCGGAGGTCGGAACCGCGCCTGGAACATCACGCAGGACGGCGGCCTTGGCGGCGTCCCGCGGGGCTAGCAGGCTGTTGAGCAAGTGCTGTCCGGCACTTTCTCAACTGAGCGAGTCCGGCGCATGTCCGGAATCGCTAACGCCGCTCAACCACGCGCGTGCTTGAGCAGCGGGCACGACATCCCTGTCGCGCTCCAGCAGGGTGTTTCCCAACACCCTGCTGGGCGTCGCGCAGCAGTCGACGCAGGATCAAGGCTGCGGTCGCGGCAGAAGCCGCTCCTACGACGGCAGGGCGCGGAACGGCGCCTTCAGAACACCCGGCAGACCACCGCCTTGAGGTAGCGGCTTTCGCCGACGTGGGCCATGAAGGGGTGGTCGGCGCCGGCGCCGGCGACGCGCAGGACCTGCACGTCGCGGCCGGCGTAGAAGGCGGCGCGGCGGATCATGTCGAGGAACTGCTCCTCGCTGACCAGGCCGGTACAGGAGAAGCTGGCGAACAGGCCGCCCGGCGCGACGACGGACAGGGCGAGCTTGTTCATGTCGAGGTACTTCTTCAGCGCCGGGATGACCTGTTCGCGGTCGCGCGTCATCTTGGCCGGGTCCAGCACCACCACGTCGTAGCGTTCGCCGGCGTTGGCCGCGTCGCGCAGCCAGGGGAAGAGGTCGGCCTGCACGAAGCGCGGGCGCACGTTGTTGAGGCGCGCGTTCTGCTTGGCGATGGCGAGAATCTCCTCGTCCAGGTCGACGCCGACGACCTCGCTCGCGCCGCGCACCGCGGCGTAGAGCGCGAAGCCGCCGGAGTTGCAGCACAGGTCGAGCACGCGCTTGCCGGCGCAGAAGCGCGAGAGGTACTCGCGGTTGTCGCGCTGGTCGGCGAAGAAGCCGGTCTTGTGGCCGCTGCCGGGGCTGGCGCGGAACTTCACCCCGTGCTCGGTGATGAGCGCGGGCTCCGGCGCCTCGGGCGCGCGGAAGTCGAAGCTCTCCTGCTTCTGCACGTGGTCTTCGGCGAAGCTGTAGAAGCGGCAGCCGGGAAACTGTTCGCGCAGCGCGGCGTAGATCCACTCGCGGTGGCGGAAGGCACCGGCGGAGAAGAACTCGACCACCAGCAGGTCGTCGTAGCGGTCCACCACCAGGCCGCTGATGCCGTCGCCCTCGGAATGGAACACGCGCCAGCCGTTGCTGACCTCGTCGAGTTTGAGCAACTCGCGGCGCAGCTCGACCGCGCGCGCGACCTTGGCGCTGAACCAGGCCTGGTCGATGGCCTCGTCCGGATCGGCCGTGAGCACGCGCAGGCTGATGCGCGAGTGGCCGTTGTAGAAGCCGCGCCCGACCCAGGCGCCGGTGGCGTCGATGATCTCGACCACGCTGCCGGGCCTGGGCTTGGCGGCGGGCTTCTCAACCATCTTCTGGAAGATCCAGGGGTGGTTGGAGCGGCGTTCGATCTTGAGGCGGACGGTGGGGTTGTCGGTCTGTGTCATCGGCGGATTGTACCGGGCTTGCAAGCGCGGCCTGTCCGCCCCACCTCGGGTGGATGGACCTGCCCGTCGACCAACCCCTCGATCCCCGCCTCCAGCGCCAGCGCGACCGACGCCGCCTGAGGCGCGGCCTGCTCGGCAGCGGCCTGTTCGTGGTCGCGCTGTGGTGGATCCTGATGATCGAATCGGCCCTGGGCGCGTCCTTCCGCGGCCTGGCGGTCTATCCCGGCGAGCCCTCGGGACTGATCGGCGTGCTGTTCGCGCCCCTGCTGCACGGCTCGGTCGAGCACCTGCTGGCCAACACCCTGCCGCTGCTGGTGCTGGGCACGCTGAGCCTGGCGCTGTATCCCCGCGCCAGCCTGCGCGCGGTGCTGCTGATCTGGCTGGCCTCGGGCCTGGGCGTGTGGCTGATCGGCCGACCCTCGTTCCACCTGGGCGCGAGCGGCCTGGGCCACGGCCTGATGTTCTTCGTCTTCCTTATGGGCCTGCTGCGGCGCGACCGCGCCTCGGTCGCGGCGGCCTTCATCGCCTTCTTCCTCTACGGCGGCATGCTGGTGACGGTGTTCCCGCGCGAGGCCGGAGTGAGCTGGGAGTACCACCTCTGCGGCGCCCTGGCAGGCGGGCTGGCCGCGATCCTCTGGCGCCGCCTCGATCCGCTGCCGCCGCGCAAGAAGTACAGCTGGGAGCTGGAGGAGGAGCTGGCCGAACTGGAGCGCCAGCGCGAGGCCGACAGCTTCGAGCCGCCGCGTCCGGGCGAGGTGCCGGTGCTGTGGCAACGCCCGGCCGAGACCCGCGGCCAGGTGCTGCCCTTCCGCCGCCGCGACGACGACCAGCCGCCGCCGCCGATCCACTGATCGCCGCTCAGCGCGGCGAGAGGCCGAGCTGGCGGTCGTGCGTCCGCGCCAGCAGCAGCTGCGCGATCAGCGCGCCGCAGAGGGCGAGGAACATATCCCACTGCGTGTCCCACACGTCGCCCTGGGTGGCGAGGTAGGCGTCGGCCTCGCCGCCCATGATCAGCGCGGCCCACCACTCGATCATCTCGAAGAAGGCGCTGAAGGCCAGGCACGCCGAAGCCACGAGGTAGAACAGCCAGCCGCCGCGGCGCAGCGGGGTGAGGCGCAGCAGCAGCTCGCGCGCCAGGATCGCGGGGATGAAGCCCTGGGCGAAGTGGCCGAGGCGATCGTAGTGGTTGCGCGCCAGGTCAAGCTCGTCGCGCAGCCACAGCCCGAGCGGGGTTTCGGCGTAGGTGTGGGCGCCGCCGTAGACCAGGATCAGGCAATGCACCGCGATCAGCCAGTACAGCAGTCGCGTCAGCGGAAAGCGCCGCCGCGTCGCCAGCAGCAGCGGGATCGCGGCCACGACCCAGATCACCTCCATGGCCCAGGTCAGACGGTCGCGCGGCTCGACGCCGGACCAGACCAGGGCCGCGACAACCACCAGCAGCAGGAACAGACCTTCGCGCGGAGCGACGCTGCTGTGGGGAACGGTGCTGGACATGCGCGGGGCTCGCGGTGGCCGGGATGTAAACGAGTGTAGCGTTGGCCGCGCCCGGCGCATCCGCCTGCCGGCTTCGTGCGAGACTCCGGCCACGCCCGCTGTCCGGATTCCCGACGATGCTGTTCAAGCCTGCCGCCGCCCTGTTCCTCGCCCTGCCCTGCGCTGCGCTCGCCGCCGACGCGCGTCTTGAGCCGATGTCGCAGCCCGAGGGTGTCGCCACCGCCTTCGTCGGCTACATCACCTCTGGCCTTGCCAGCCCGATCGGCATCATGCACGCGGGCGACGGCAGCGGCCGGCTGTTCGTGATCCAGCAGGGCGGACAGGTGCGGGTGGTGGTGAACGGCGTGCTGCAGGGGGCGAACTTTCTGTCGCTTAGCAGCAGCACCCAGTGCCGCGCCAATCCGGTTGCGCCCTTGGCGACGGTCGGGTTCACCTCCGGCTCGGAACGCGGCCTGCTTGGACTGGCCTTCCACCCCGACTTCGAGAGCAATGGCCAGGTCTTTGTCAGTTTCACCGCCAGCGGCGGCCATTCCTACATCGCCCGCTTCACCATGGCCGACCCCAGCGCGAACACGCTGAGCGGGACCGACCTGGACACCTGCACGGCGGTCATCCGCGTCAACCAGGACTTCTCCAACCACAACGGCGGCGGCATCGACTTCGGCCCGGATGGTTACCTCTACTTCGGCCTGGGCGATGGCGGCGACGGCGGCGATCCCTGCAACCGCGGACAGACCATCAACCCCGACCTGCTCGACAACGACAGCTTCTGCGCGGTCAAGGCGGACTTCGTCAACAGCGGCGGCAATGCCGATTCGCGCGCCCTGCTCGGCGCCATGCTGCGCCTGGACGTCGATGCCAGCACC
>JANJTY010000205.1 GCA_024710865.1 Lysobacteraceae bacterium
GCGGCCGTCCTTGCGCACGCGGTCGCCGGGGCGGAACTCGGCGCGCGCCAGCGGCGCGCCGCTCAGGCTGTACTGGCGCACCACGCCGGTACCGGTGAAGACGAACTGCACGCTGCGCCCGACCAGGCGCATGACGGTGCCAAGCCCGAGTTCGGGTTCGGCGACGGAAAACCAGCGTTGACCAGGGACGAAATTCGACATGGGCCCGATTTTACGCAGGCGCACGCCGCGCCGGCGCGAAGGCGTACGACTTTTCCGCTTGGCGCGCGCCCGGCGCCCGGCGTGGAATTCGGTCAAGCCCGCGGCGAACCCCTAGAATGCGGACATGGCCCGCTCGCTCCATGTCCAGCGCTACCTGCTGACCGGCATCCTCACGGTGTTCCCGCTCTGGCTGACCTGGGTGGTGTTCGAGTTCGTGCTGCGCCAGCTGGGGAATTTCTCCCTGCCCCTGCTCGATGCCCTGTTCGAACGGGCGGCGCGCACCATGCCGCTGTTCGGCTTCGTGCTCGACGTGCAGTGGCTGCGCTACGGACTGGCGGTGATCGTCACCCTGGTCTCGCTCTACCTGCTGGGCTGGGCCGCCAACCGGGTGGTCGGCAAACGCCTGCTTGCGCTGATGGATGGACTGCTCGCGCGCATCCCGCTGGTGCAGAGCATCTACGGCGGCACCAAGAAGCTGCTGGCCGCGCTGCAGACCAAGCCCAGCGGCGCCAACCGCGTGGTGCTGATCGACTTCCCGCACCGTCGCATGAAGGCGATCGGCTTCGTCACCCGCACCCTGCGCGAAGCGGGGACCGGGCGCGAACTGGCGGCGGTGTACGTGCCGACCACGCCCAACCCGACCTCGGGCTACCTCGAGATCGTGCCGGTCGAGGAACTGGTGCCGACCGACTGGACCGTGGACCAGGCCATGGCCTTCATCATTTCAGGTGGCGCAGTGAGCCCGGACAACGTGCCCTTCACCGCACCTGGCGCGACCGGTTCCGCGACCTGAGTCGTAGCGACCGTGCGCCGGCGCACGGTTCTGCACGGGTTCTGTGCGTGCGGTCACAATTCTTGACACAGGCTGAACGGGCACCTATGGTCCGGCCCGGGGGGAAGCCTCGGATCAGGGACGAGGGTGGTTGGCCGGGGCGCAATCCGTTCCTGAATCTCATGGGGTACATCATGCGCAAGCTTGCTTCCTGGGCCTCGGCCCTTCTCCTCTCCGGCTATGCCGCCGGCGCCTTCGCGTTGCCGCAGGGGGCCGAGTTCGAGCAGTGCGATACGGCCGAGGGCCCGCAGGTCTCGGTCTCCGGTTTCACCCTGGAAGCGGACAAGTCCGCCGCCGACGCGAGCGCCGAGATGCGCCGCCTGCACCAGTGGCTGGGCGCCGAGGCGGCCGCCCTGCCCAAGCGCGGCGGCATCCGCGTCTCGCTCGACCGCAGCGAGCGCGAGCAGATCGGTGAGTTCGACATGGACGGCGTGCAGCCGCAGGCCGACCAGCGCCGCCTGCAGGTGGGCGTGGGCAAGCCGCTCAATCTCGTGGTCGACCTGTCGCGCCTGGCCGCAACCAAGCGCCTGCCGCGCGAAGCCGCCGAAGGCGGCCTGCGCGCCATGCCCGACGGCGGCTTCGTCTGGACCACCAAGCTGGCCTCCGAGGGCGCGCACGCCCTGCGCGTGGTGTTCCGCGGCCTCGACCTGCCCGACGCGGCCGAGCTCTACGTCTACAACAAGGCCGGCGAAGCCTTCGGCCCGTACTACGGCCGCGGCCAGAACGACAGCGGCGAGCTCTACTCCAACACCCTGACCGGCGACGAGGCCACGGTGCAGCTGCGCTGGCACGGCAAGGTCGACGCCAAGTAGCTCAAGGGCCTTCGCTTCGAGATCGCCGAGCTGGCCCACATCGGCCGCCGCTTCGAGCTGGCGCGCTGGATCAATCCCGAGGTCAACGACAGCGCCAAGGCGTTCTGCAGCTACAACGCCAACTGCATCGTCAACGGCGAGTGCGTCGGCAGCGGCACCTGGGCGCCGATCGACAACGTGCGCCGCGCCGTGGCGCACATGCTGTTCCCCTCCGGCGGCAGCTACTACATCTGCTCCGGCGGCCTGCTCAACAACACAGCGAATGATGGCCGGCCGCTGTTCCTCACCGCCAACCACTGCCTCAGCCGTTCGCAGTCGGCCAGCGGCCTGGAGGCGTTCTTCGATTTCCGCGCCTCCAGCTGCAACGACAGCTCGGCCTGCGACCTGTCGTACACCACCATGCGCCAGCAGTTCCCGCGCGTGCTGGGTTCGACCATCCTCGCGACCGGCCGCACCGGCGACTTCACCCTGCTCGAACTCTCGTCGGTGCCGTCCGGCACGCGCCACTTCATGGGCTTCTCGACCACGGCCGTGGCCAACAGCGGCAACACCGCGCTGTACCGCATCAGCCACCCGTCCGGCGCGCCGCAGGCCTACTCGCGCCAGACCGTTTTCACCGGCTCGGGCATCTGCGGCACCCTGCCGCGCGGCACCTACATCTACAGCACCGACACCAACGGCGCGACCGAGGGCGGCAGCTCCGGCTCGCCGGTGCTGAACGCCGCCGGCCAGGTCGTGGGCCAGCTTTACGGCGCCTGCGGCACCAACCTCAACGACGTCTGCGACAGCGGCAGCAACCGCACCGTCGACGGCGCCCTGGCGAACTACTACGGCAGCGTCTCGGCCTTCCTCGACCCGGGCACGGGCGGCGGCGGCGGTGGTGGCGGTGGTGGCGACGTGACCGTCACGGTGCAGTCGGTCAGCGTGGTGGTCGCGCAGAAGGGCCCGAACCGCGAGGCCACCGCGACCGTGCGCATCGTCGACGGCAACGGCAACGGCGTGGCCGGCGCCAACGTCAGCGGCAGCTTCGGCGGCGCGGTCGGCGGCAGCGGCAGCGGCATCACCGGCTCCGACGGCCGTGTGCAGATCAAGTCGGCCCGCTTCAGGAACTCGGGCAGCGTCAGCTTCTGCGTCAACAGCGTGGGCGGTGACGGCATCGTCTACAACGGCAGCGCGGTCTGCGGCAGCGGCAGCTGAGCCGACCCGCCTGCGGCAGCATCCCGAACGCCCCGGCCCTGCGCCGGGGCGTTCGTTCTCGGGCTCGGCTCAGAGCGCCAGCGTCTGCGCCGGCTGGGCCAGTTCGACCCGGCAGTCGAAGCGCTCGCGCAGCTTCTCGGCCAGCGGCACGCGGGCGCGGT
>JANJTY010000225.1 GCA_024710865.1 Lysobacteraceae bacterium
CGGGCGCTGCGCCTGATCGGCGGCATCGTCGACATCAGCGCGCAGATCGAGCTGGAGGAACAGTTGCATCAGGCCCAGCGCCTGGAATCGATCGGGCAACTGACCGGCGGCGTGGCGCATGATTTCAACAACCTGCTGACGGTGATCCTGGGCAACGCCGAACTGCTGCAGGAGCTCGGGCAGGACCGCCCGGCCCTCGCCGACCTCGCCAGCATGATCCGCAACGCGGCCCAGCGCGGCGCGGACCTCACCCAGCGCCTGCTGGCCTTCGCCCGCCGCCAGGCGCTGGCGCCGCAGCCGGTGGCGCTGGAAGCGCTGGTGCAGGGCCTGCTCCCCATGCTGCGTCGCAGCCTGGGCGAGACCGTCGAGATCGAACTGGCGGTGGACGGCGCGCCGGACGCCGCGCTGGTCGATCCGGCGCAGCTGGAATCGGCCCTGCTCAACCTCTGCATCAATGCGCGCGACGCCATGTCCGAAGGCGGCAAGCTTTGCATCGAGATCGCATCCGCCGAACTGGATGCCGACTACACCACCCACTACCCGGAACTGGTGCCGGGGCAGTTCGTGCGCGTGGCGGTCAGCGACACCGGTTGCGGCATCCCGCCGGAACATCTGGCGCGGGTTTTCGAGCCGTTCTTTACCACCAAGGAGCGCGGCAAAGGCACCGGACTCGGCCTGCCGATGGTGTACGGCTTCGTCAAGCAATCGCGCGGCCACGTCACGCTGTACTCGGAATGCGGTCGCGGTACGGTGGTGAAGCTGTACCTGCCGGTCGCCGATGCGCGGCCGCTTCCGAAGTCCGAGGTTCCCGATGAGGCGCTGAACGCCCGCGCCGGGGAGACCGTGTTCCTGGTCGAGGACGATCCCATGGTGCGCGAGTTCGCCCGCACCCAGCTGCGCTCGCTGGGCTACCGCACGATCGAGGCTGGCAGTGGCCCGGAAGCGCTCGAACGCATCCGTTCTGGCCTGGCCTTCGACCTGCTGTTCACCGATGTGGTGATGCCGGGTGGCATGACCGGGGTCGAACTGGCCGCGGCGGCGCGCGCGCTGCGGCCTGAGCTGCGGGTGCTTTTCACCTCGGGCTACACCGCCAACGCACTGCTGGTGCAGGGCCGAATCCCGCCCGGCACCCTGCTGCTGGGCAAACCGTACCGGCGCGCCGACCTGGCCCGACACCTGCGTCGCGCCCTGGCCAAATCGGCGGCAGGTGCCCTGCCCGGCACCGATCCAGAGCGGACATCGCAGGCATGAGTCGCGCACACGAACCGCTCCAGTCCGCCCCGACCACCGACGCCGAACGCAGCGACGCGCAGGCGAGCGACGAGCTGGCCGACCTGCGCCGCCAGCTGATGCGGGCGAACGCACGCATCGCGGCCCTGGCGTCGCACCCGGCCGAGCCCGACGCGGCCTGCGGCGCCGCACTCGATGCGCTGCCGGCGCAGGTCGCCGTGCTCGACGCGGAGGGCCGCATCCTGCGCGTCAACCAGGCCTGGCGCCGCTTCGCGCGCGGCAACGGCGGCGACCCCGGAGCCAGCATCGGCTGCAGCTACCTGCAGATATGCGAGCAGGCCAACGGCGCCGAACGCGGCGACGCCCTGCGCGTCGCAGCCGGCCTGCGCGCCCTGCTGCGCGGCGAGTCGAGCGGCTTCGAGCTGCGCTATCCCTGCCATGCGCCGAGCGGCGAGCGCTGGTTCCGCCTGCTCGCGGCGCCGACCGCGCGCGGCGGCGCGGTGGTGATGCACATCGACGTGACCGTGCAGTTCCTGGCCGAGCGTGCCCTGCGCGAGAGCGATGCACGCTACCGCGAGCTGTTCGAGGCCAACCCGCTGCCGATGTGGGTCTACGACCGCGAAACGCTGCGCTTCCTGGCGGTGAACGCATCCGCGGTCGCACACTACGGCTACAGCCACGAGGAGTTCCTCGCCCGGCGCATCACCGACATCCGTCCGCCGGAGGACCTGCCCGCCCTGCTGCGCACGCTCGACACCCATACGCACGGCGTGGACGACGCCGGGGTCTGGCGCCACCTGCGCAAGGACGGCGCGGTGCGGCGGGTGCAGGTCAGCTCGCACGACCTGGTGTTCGAGGGCCGCCCGGCCCGCCTGGTGCTGGCGCACGACATCACCGAGCAGGTCGAGGCGCGCGAGGCCCTCGGCGCAAGCGAGGCGCACCTGCGCGCCATCCTCGACAACGAGCCCGAATGCGTGAAGGTGGTCTCCTGCGACGGCCGGCTGCTCAGCATGAACCGCACCGGGCTGAGCCTGATCGAGGCCGACGACGCCCCCGACCAGGTCATCGGCAAGCCCGTGCTGTCCCTGATCCATCGTGAGGACCGCGAAGCCTTCGCCGCGCTGCATGCGCGCGTGGCGGCGGGTGGGCACGGCACCCTGCAGTTCCGCATGGTCGGCCTGCGCGGGACCCGGCGCTGGATGGAGACCCACGCGGCGCCGATGCGCGACGGCGAGGGAGGCGTCAGCGGCGTGCTCAGCATCACCCGCGACGTGACCGAACGGCGCGCGGCCGAGGCGCGGCTGCGGCTTCTGGAGGCCTCCCTCGACCGCATCAACGACATCGTGCTGATCGCCGAGGCGCCGCAGGACGCGGCGGTCGAACCCCGCATCCTCTACGCCAACGGCGCCTTCTCCCGCATCACCGGCTACCGCGAGGACGAGATCGTCGGCCGCTCCATCGACCTGCTGCACGGACCCGCCACCGACCGCGCGGAGGTGGCGCGCATCCTGCGCGCCCTGCGCGCCTGCCAGCCGGTGCGTGCCGAGCTGGCCAACTACACGCGCGATGGGCGCGAGTTCTGGGTCGAGATCGACGTCGTCCCGATCCTGGACGGCGAGGGTCGCGCCAGCCACTTCGTCTCGATCGAGCGCGACATCACCAAGCGCCGCGAGCTGGAAGCACAGATGCGCCAGTCGCAGCGCCTCGAAGCCATCGGCCAGCTCACCGGCGGCATCGCGCACGACTTCAACAACCTGCTGACCGTGATCCAGGGCAATGCCGAACTGCTGCGCGAGCAGCTGGGCGACCGCCCCGCCATGGCCGGGCTGGCGCGGATGATGGAATCGGCCAGCCAGCGCGGCGCGGAACTCACCCACCGCCTGCTCGCCTTCGCTCGCCGCCAGGCCCTGGAGCCCGAGGTGGTCGAGCTCGACGGCCTGGTGCGGGAGCTGCGCGAACTGCTGCAGCGCAGCCTGGGCGAGCACATCGAAATCGACCTGCGGCACGCCGACGGACCGCATCCCACCCTGATCGACCCGGCCCAGCTGGAGAGCGCCATCCTCAACCTGTGCCTGAACGCGCGCGATGCCATGCCCGGCGGCGGCAGGCTCGTCCTGTCCACCCAACGCGTCCGCTTCGTCGAGAACGATCGCGCCCGGCCAGCGGACCTCGCGGCAGGCGATTACAGCGTGCTCAGCGTCGCCGACAGCGGCCACGGCATCGCGCCGGAGGTCCTGCCGCGCGTGTTCGAACCCTTCTTCACCACCAAGGAGCAGGGCAAGGGCAGCGGCCTGGGCCTGGCCATGGTCTACGGATTCGTCAAGCAGTCGCGCGGCCATGTGGGCATCGAGTCCGCGCCGGGCCAGGGAACCCGCGTGAGCCTCTACCTGCCGCGCGGCAAGCAGGAGGCGAACCCGCGCGCGGCGGAGGTGCAGACCGTCCCGACGCCCGGCTGCGGCGCCCGCATCCTGCTGGTCGAGGACGACGAGCTGGTGCGCCACTACGCTCAGGACCAGCTGGAAGCCCTGGGCTACCGGCTCACGGTCGCCGCGGACGGCGCCGCCGCGCTGGCGATCCTGCGCTCCGATGCAACGATCGACCTGTTGTTCACCGACGTGGTCATGCCCGGCGGCATGAACGGACGCCAGTTGGCCGAAGCGGCGCACGCCCTGCGCCCGGGCCTGCGCGTGCTCTACACCTCGGGCTACAGCGAGAACGCCCTGATCCGCGATAGCCGCCTCGACCCCGATGTGCAGCTGCTGGCCAAGCCCTACCGCCGCGTCGAGCTGGCGCGCAAGGTGCGCGATGCGCTCGCCAGCTGAGCCCGGTGGTGACATGCTGGGCGCGCGCTCCGCCCAAAGCGGAGGCCGGAGAGCGGATCCCGTGCTTCCTCCCGCGCAGCCCAGCGACGCCGACGCCACCTGCGCCGCCCCGCCCGCCGCGCCGCCTGTCGCGCGCGTGCTGCCGCGCCCGCTGCTGCCCGCCGTCCTGCTCGCGGTGTTCGCGCTCGACCTCGCCACGCAGCAGGGCTTCGCGGCGGGCTCGCTGTACCTGCTGGTGTTGATCCTGGCCGCGCTCGAACGCCGCCCGCGCACCCTGTTCCTGACCGCACTGGCGGCGGCCGTGCTCACCGTGCTCGGCCTGGCCCTGTCGCCAGCGGCGGCAGGACCCATTCCCCCCAGCTACGTGATCGCCAACCGCGCCGTTTCGTTGCTCGCGATCGCGGCCATCACCCTGGTCGCCGCCCTGGCCCAGCGCGCCCTCGCCCGTGCGGAGGAAGCCGGCGAGCGCGAACGCGCCGCGCGTCGCGCCGAGCAGCGGCACGCGTCCCTGCTCGACATCGCCAGCCGCAGCGCCCGGCTCGGCGGCTGGTCGGTGCGCCTGGACGACGGCGAGCTGCGCTGGAGCAGCCGCGCTGCGAGGCTCAACGAAGTCCTGCCGGGCATGCGCATCGACTTGACGCAGGCAATCGGGTTCGTCGCACCCGAGTTCCGCGGCCGCACCGAAGCCGCCCTGCAGCGCTGCATCGAACATGGCATCCCGTTCGACGAAGAGCTGCAGGTGCTGCGCGAGGACGGCCAGCGGCGCTGGGTGCGGGCGATCGGCGAGGCCGTGCGCGACGATGCGGGCCGCATCGTCGAACTGCAGGGCAGCTACCAGGACATCGACGAGCGCAAGCTGATCGAGTCGCACCTGTCGCGCAGTCTGCGCCGCTTCGCCGAACTGGCGGATGCGATGCCGCTGGTCGTGTGGAGCGCCGACGGCAACGGCCGGGTCGATTTCGTCAACGCCGGACTGCGGTCCTTCACCGGTCTCAGCCAGGTTCCGGCCACGCGCAAGGCCTGGCTCGCGCTGGTGCATGCGGACGACCGCCCGCGCCTGGAGCGGGTCTGGCGGGACGCCCGATCCGCCCGGCAGTCCTGGAGCGGCACCTACCGCGGACGGCGTGCCGACGGCGCCTATCGCTGGCACCTGCTGCGCGCGACGCCGGTGAAGGGCCCCGACGGTACGGTCGAGCGCTGGTACGGCACCGCCACCGACATCCACGACCAGAAACTGCTGCAGGAGCAGGCCTCCGAACTGGCCCAGCGCCTGAGCGAAACCCTGGAGAGCGTGACCGATGCGATCTTCCTGCTCGATCGCGACTGGAACTTCCGCTTCCTCAATCCGCGCGCCGAACTGTTGCTGCAGCGGCGCCGCGCCGAGCTGCTGGGCCGGAACCTCTGGAGCGAGTTCCCTGCCGCGGTCGGCGGCCGCTTCGAGCACGAGTACCGGCGCGCGATGGAAGGCGGCGAACACGTGCGGTTCGAAGCCCGCTACGAGCCGCTCGGACGCATCTTCCAGGTCAATGCCTACCCCTCGCGCCAGGGGCTTGCGGTGTACTTCCAGGACCTGACCGAACAGCGCGCCGACGACGCCATGCTGCGTCTGCTGCGCACCGCCGTCGCGCGCCTGAACGACATCGTGATGATCCTGGAGGCCGAACCACTGGACGAGCCCGGTCCGCGCATCGTGTTCGTCAACGAGGCCTTCGAGCGCCTGACCGGGTATCCCGTTCACGAGGTCATCGGGCGCTCGCCGCGCTTCCTGCAGGGCCCACGGACCCAGGTCGATGTGCTCGAGCGCATCCGCGCGGCGCAGGGGCGCTGGGAGCCGGTGCATGCCGAGCTGATCAACTACACCCGCGACGGCAGGGAACTGACGCTGGAGATCGACATGGTGCCGATGGCGGACGCCTCGGGCCGCTACAGCCACTGGGTCGCGATCGAGCGCGACGTGGGCGAGCGCCGCCACCTCGAGGAACAGCTGCGCCAGGCCCAGCGCATGGAATCCATCGGCCAGCTCACCGGCGGCATCGCGCACGATTTCAACAACCTGCTCACGGTGATCCAGGGCAATGCCGAGCTGCTGAACGAGCAGCTCGCGGCCCAGCCCCGCCTCGCGCACCTGGCCTCGATGATCGAGACCGCCAGCCAGCGCGGTGCCCAGCTCACCCACCGTCTGCTGGCCTTCGCCCGTCGCCAGGCACTGGAGCCGCGCGAGGTCGACGTCGCGCAACTCCTCAACGGGTTCGAACCGCTGCTGCGACGCATGCTCGGCGAGGGCATCGAGCTCGCCTTCCGTACCGGGCCCGATCTCTGGCCCGTACTGATCGATCCGGTACAGCTGGAGAGCGCCCTGCTCAACCTCTGCATCAATGCGCGCGATGCGATGCCGAAAGGCGGGCATCTGCGCATCGCCTGCGACAACCGCTGCCTGACACCCGAGGAGGGCGCGGGCGAAGGGCCCGGGGCGGGCGACTACGTCCTGCTTCGCGTCGAGGACGACGGTACCGGTATCCCGGCGGAGGCGCTGCCGCGCGTGTTCGAGCCCTTCTTCACCACCAAGGAGCGCGGCAAGGGCACCGGCCTGGGGCTTTCCATGGTGTATGGCTTCGTCAAGCAGTCCCAGGGCCATGTCAGGATCGAATCGACGCCAGAAAGCGGAACTACCGTCTCGATTCTGCTGCCGCGCCTGCGCCCCGCGGACGCCGCCAGAACGCCGCCACCCAGCGGCAGCGAGCCGATCGGCGGCAGCGAACGCGTCCTGCTCGTCGAGGACGATGCCGCGGTGCGCGAGCTGGCCCGCAGCCAGCTCGAGGCGCTCGGCTATTCCGTGCTGGAGGCTTCCGATGCCGACGCCGCGCTCGAACTGCTCGACGCTGACGCCGGAATCGACGTGCTGTTCACTGACATCCAGATGCCCGGCCGGCTCGATGGCCTGGGCCTCGCCCGGGCCGTGCTTGAGCGCCGCCCGGAACTCGCCGTGCTGCTGGCGTCGGGATTCAGCGAAGCGGCGCTGTCCGGCCGCGCACAACTGCCCGAAGGCATTCCCCTGCTGCACAAGCCCTATCGCCACGCCGAGCTTGCGCGCAGAATGCGGGAAGCGCTTGCGCGGACGTGGACGTCCGAGCCAACGCCCAGGGGGCCGCGTCCATCCGATCCAGCGGAGAACCGTGCATGAGCTACAACCGCCTCCTCATCCTCGACGACGACCCCCTCATCGGCCGCACCATGCAGGCGATTGCCGAGTCCGCGGGATTCGAGGCTCGCTTCACCTCCGCGCATGCCGAGTTCTTCGGTGAGCTGGACGGCTGGACGCCCAGCCACATCGCGCTCGACCTGGTCATGCCCGAGATGGACGGCGTGCAGGTGATCGCGGCCCTGGCCGAGCGCGGCTGTGCCGCGCGCATCATCATCACCAGCGGCGTGGGGCTTCGCGTGCTGGACGCCGCAGGGCGTTCGGCGGCGGAACATGGCCTCGACATCGCCGGCGTGCTGTCCAAGCCCTTCTCGCCCGTCGCCCTGCGCAACCTGCTCGCCGGAACGGGCGTGGCGGAGCCGGCGACACCGCGCGCGCGTCCCGCGCAGACGGCTGCGACTTCGGCCAGCGACCCGATGGCGATCGACCCCGCCGAGCTGGCCGAAGCCCTGCAGCGCGGCGAACTCTTCGTCGCCTACCAGCCCAAGATCGCCTGCGGCGATGGCCGGCTGGCAGGCTTCGAGGCCCTGGTACGCTGGCGCCATGCCGAACGCGGCTTCATCCCGCCCGACCGCTTCGTCGCGGTGGCCGAGCGCGAAGGGCTGATCGACCAGCTCACCGACTACGTACTGGAGCGATCCCTGGCCTGGTTCTGCGGCCCGGGCTGTGCCCCCTGCGGCGGCGGCGAGAGCACGACGCTGTCGGTCAACATTTCGGCCCGGACCCTGGTCGACGCCAGCTTCGTGGATCGCGCCCTCGCCATGTGCGCCAAAGCCGGCCTGCCGCCGAACCGCCTGATCTTCGAGCTGACCGAAACATCGGCGATGGAAGACCCCGTGGCTTCGCTCGAACTCCTCACCCGCCTGCGGGTCAAGGGCTTCCAGCTCTCCATCGACGACTTCGGCACCGGCTTCTCCTCGATGCTGCAGCTCGCCCGCCTGCCCTTCTCCGAGATCAAGGTCGACAAGTCCTTCGTGATGAGCGCGGCGCGCTCGCAGGAATCGCGCGTGGTGATCCGCTCCATCGTCGACCTCGGTCGCAGCCTCGGCCTGCGCTCGACCGCCGAGGGCGTGGAGGACGAGTCCACCCTCGAGTACCTGCGCGAGATCGGCTGCGACCTGGCCCAGGGCTTCCACATCGGGCGACCGATGGAGGGGCCAGCGGTCGACGGGTGGATCCAGCAGCGCTACGGCACGCCGGTGCCTTCACCCTGACCTGGCGACCGGCGTCGATCGCGCCGCGCAAGTTCAACGTGGCAGCATGGGATGCCGCCCTTCGGCGACCGCCGCACCGCGCTCCGCAGGTCGGCACCCCGTGCCGACCATACGGCGCGCTGGAAATGCGCGGCGTGCCCGAGGCGCAGCGGATGCCGCGCTAGCGTCGCAAGCCCGCGCGCCAGCCCAACAGACCCAGCAGCAGGGCCAGCAGCACA
>JANJTY010000229.1 GCA_024710865.1 Lysobacteraceae bacterium
GCGCGGTGAGGATGGATTCGGGATCGGCGCGGGTGCCGAAGTCGAAGGCCAGCACCTGCTGCATGCCGCGCAGCAGCATACCGGTGCCGACCAGCAGCACGACGGTGAGCGCGATCTCGGCCACGACCATGCCGCGCGCGAGGCGCGCGAAACCGCCGCCGCTGCCCTTGTCGCCGTCGCGCAGGGCGAGCTGCACGTCGGTGCGCGACGCGCTCAGGGCCGGAATCAGCCCCGCTGCCAGCGTCGCCAGCAGTGCGGCGAGGGAACCGAAGGCCGCCATGCGCCAGTCGATGCCGGCGCGGATGAAATAGGCCGGCGCATCGTCGTTGGCTGCGAACACGCCGAACAGCCACTGGCTGCCCCAGTGCGCGAACAGCAGGCCCAGCGTCGCCGCGACGACGCTGAGCAGCAGGCTCTCGCTCAGCACCTCGCGCAGCAGGCCGGCGCGCGAGGCACCCAGCGCGCTGCGTACCGCCAGCTCGCGCCGGCGCGAAAGGCTGCGCACCAGCTGCAGGTTGGCGGCGTTGGCGCAGGCCAGCAGCAACACCAGCAGGCCGGCGGCGAACATGGTCCAGACGATCTGCCGCGTGGTGGGATTGACGAAGCGGTGGCTGGCGGGAATGGCGCTCAAGCGGCGCACGTCGCGGCCGCCGTCGAGCTCGGTGCCGAAGCGCTGCGCCAGCGCCTCCAGTTCGGCGCGCAGGCCCGGCAGCGACGCGCCCGGCGCGAGCCGCGCCAGCACCTGCTGCTCCTGTCCATCCTCCGGCGCTAAGCGGCGCGGCAGCCAGGCCTGCGCGGTGAATGGGAAAGCGAAGTCCGGCGGCATCACGCCGATGATGGTGGCGTCCTCGCCGTTGACCCGCACCACGCGTCCGATCACGCCCGGATCGGCGTCGAAGTCGCTGCGCCAGGCGGTATCGCCCAGCAGCACGGTGAGTGGCGCGCCGGGGCGGTCGTCCTGCGCCGAAAAAGGCCGGCCCAGCACCGGTTGCACGCCGATCAGCCCGAACATCGACGCGCTCAGCGTCGAACCCTCGTAGCGCACCGGAAGTTCCCCACCATCGCGCGCCAGGGCCACGGTCAACTCGCCGTAGATGCCGATCGCATCGGCCGCGCGCAGCTCGGGCTGGAGCCGGCCCAGGTCGGCGCTGGTCAGGTTGCCGACATTGCCGCTGCCGTCACGCGCGTGGCCGATGGCCACCAGCCGCTCGGACTCGGGAAAGGGCAGTGGCTCCAGCACGATGCTGTTCACCATGCTGAGCATGAACAACATCGCGCCGAGGCCCAGCCCCAGCACGGCCAGGCTGAGCGCGGTGTACGCGGGCCGCGCCAAAAGGCGGCGCAGGGCGTTGCGGAGTTCGCGGAACAGGGCGGGCATGGCGGGCGGGAGCGTGGTGCGCGGAAGCGCGCGTCGCAGAACGCTTAGCAAGTGGCATGCCAGAGGTCATGCCGCTTGGTCGTTCAAGGACTTGGCGCAGACACGCACCCTCGCGCGCAGCCGCCGTGTCCAACACCGGACGGGCGCGTTCCGGTTCGGGACGGTCGCGACTTGGCGCCCACCCCGTTCATTCGGGTGACCTGGCTCCAGAGCCCTGCACGACACCGGGCCCGGCACGTCGCCGGACCCGGTTCGATGGGCCCAGGCTAGACGGCCGGCTTGCCCTTCCCGGGCAGGTGCGTGGGGTCCGTTTCAATCGCCTCGCAGCCGACCTGCTCGTCGAGGGCGAAGCAGACCGGCACCAGCACCCAGCTTTCGACGGCCCCGCCTTCGCGCTGGGCCGGATTGAAGCGCCAGCCCTTGGCCGCGGCGATCGCGGCGGGCTCGAAGATGCCCGGCGCGGTGCTCGACTCCACCTCCACCTGTTTGGCCTTGCCGCTGGTGTCGACCAGCACGCGCAGGACGACCTTGCCCTGCTGCCGGGCTTCCACGGCCTCGGCCGGATAGCGCGGCGGCGGGGCCTCGATGAGGCTTACTTCGCTGCCCGGATCGGACGATCCGGCGACGGCTGCAGTGGATTGCGGTTGCGCGGCCCAGGCGACGACGGCGCCCGCGCCGAGCACGAGGGCGGCGAGCGCCTGTCCGAGCCGCTGCCGCGGCAGTGCGTGGGAATCACGTTTCATCATGAGGATGCGTTCCTTGAGGGATTGGCTGGACTGCCAAAGGCAGCCGACCGGCAGTCCAGGGACGGCCAGCTGCGAAGCGAGAAGGGTGTCGGCGTAGCGCCGGCGCGCGTGCGGATAGCGCGCCAGCACCGCGGCATCGGCGGCCAGCTCCTGGTCGTGGCGCAGGCGTTCGGCGGCCAGATGGAAGAGCGGGTTGAACCAGTACAGCGCGCGCAGTGCGGCGGCGAGGGCATTGGCCGGCACGTCGCCGCGGCGCAGGTGGCTGAGCTCGTGCGCCAGGATCAGGCGGCGCTGCGTGGCGTCGAAGCGGGCTTCGAAATCGGCCGGCAGGACGATGCGCGGTCGCAGCAAGCCGATCACGGCCGGGCCGGCTTCGCGGCTTGCAGCGCGGAGCATGGGTCCGCCCGCGCTGCGCAGCGGGCCAAGGCGGCGCAGGAAGCGTCGCTGCGCAGCGACCAGCGCGCCGGCACTGAGCAGGCTGCCTCCCAGCCAGAGCGCCAGCAGGACATCGGACAGCAGGCCGCCGGACACCGCCGCCTCCGCCGCCGGACGCGCCAGCGCGAGCAGATCGGCGGAGGCAGCCACGACGCCCGGCAGGTGCGCGCCGTCGTGCGTTCCGCTCCAGGCCGGCAGCAGCACGCCCAGCATCGCGGCGGGCACCAGGGCCCAGAGCCAGGGCAGGCTGATCGCGCCGAGCAGATGCCGCCAGGGCCGCCGCAGCAGCAGGACGAGGGCGCAGGCCGCGCTGCCCGCGAGCATGGCCTCGATCAGGGCGCGCAGCAGCTCACCGGCCATCGTCGATCTCCCCGATCAGCTTGCGCAGTTCCTCGATATCGCGCTGGCTCAAGCGTCCGCGCTCGGAGAACTGCGCCACCAGCGGTGCCACCCGGCCGCCGAACAGGCGATCGACCAGACTGCTGCTCTCCTCCAGCACCCAGTCCGACTGCTGCAGCACCGGCCGGTAGCGGTAGCGCCGCCCCTCGGCCTCGGCCGCGATCGCGCCCTTGCGCAGCAGCCGGCCGAGCAGGGTCTTGATGGTCGGCTCCTGCCAGTCGGTCTGGGCGCGCAGGGCGGCGACGACGTCCTCGGAGGTGGCTTCGCCGCGCTCCCAGAGGATGGTCATGACCCGGCTTTCGGCTTCGCTGATCTGCATGGTGTCTACACGTGTAATCGATGGCTCATGCTTACATCTGTAATCGTTCGCGTCAAGCGCCTCCGGCGCAGCGGTTTCGCCCGGGGCTGGGCACACACCGGGTTGCGCTCCCGGCAGCCGGCAGGCCCCCGCCGGGAACAAGCCGCTAGAATCGCCGGCTTCGCAGACCCGGCCCGACGCCCGACCGCATGACCGACCTGACCCGCCCAAGCTTCCACGGCTTCGAGCAGATCCCGCTGCGCGAGTACGCCGAGCGCGCCTACCTCGACTACTCGATGTACGTGGTGCTGGATCGCGCCCTGCCCTTCCTCGGCGACGGCCTCAAGCCGGTGCAGCGCCGCATCATCTACGCGATGAGCGAGCTGGGCCTCGGCGCCGGCGCCAAGCCGAAGAAGTCGGCGCGCACCGTGGGCGACGTGATCGGCAAGTTCCATCCGCACGGCGACAGCGCCTGCTACGAGGCCCTGGTGCTCATGGCCCAGCCGTTCTCCTACCGCTACCCGCTGATCGACGGCCAGGGCAACTTCGGCTCCAGCGACGATCCGAAATCCTTCGCGGCGATGCGCTACACCGAGTCCAAGCTGACCCCGATCGCCGAGGTGCTGCTGGGCGAGCTGGGCCAGGGCACGGTGGACTGGGTGCCGAACTTCGACGGCACCCTGGAGGAACCCTCCTGGCTGCCGGCGCGGCTGCCGCACCTGCTGCTGAACGGCACCACCGGCATCGCGGTCGGCATGGCGACCGACATCCCGCCGCACAATCTCAATGAAGTCGTGAGCGCCTGCGTGCGTCTGCTCGACGATCCCGAGGCCAGCGTCGCCGAACTGATGGAGCACGTGCGCGGACCGGACTTCCCGACCGAGGCCGAGATCATCACCCCGCGCGCCGAGCTGCTGAAGCTGTACGAGAC
>JANJTY010000243.1 GCA_024710865.1 Lysobacteraceae bacterium
CATCCGCATCCGGGTCGAGGATCGGAAACCGCCCCTTGATGATCCGCCCGCCCGACACCGAGGCGAAGTACTGCAGGTTTGGCAGCTTGCCCAGCACATCGGCCGGCACCATTTCCTCGAAGCTCTCGGTGAGCTGCGTGGAGTAGCTTGACGAGAAATCGCCCAGGTGCGCGTCGGCGCCGCTGCTCAGGCCCACCCGCACGGTGTGGATGGCGGTCTTGCCGAAGGTCTCGACCACGAAGTCCTGTGTGGGTCGGTCCTTCGAGCGCAGCGCGATCAGGTTGTTGAGGTTGCCCAGCGCCATGCGCGCCGCGTCTTCGCTGCCCAGGCGCTTGGCCAGATCAGCCAGCGTCTGCATCGCGCAGGTGGTGAAGATGCCGCCCTCGGCGCCCTTGTTCAGGATCTCGATCAACGGCTGGTTGATGACGTTCGAGACCTCGTCGACGAAGAGCGAGATGCGACGGTAGCCGCCGAGGTTGTAGCGCATGCCCGCACGCGCGGCCAGGTCGGCAAGGGCCAGCGCACCGATGGCCGTGGCCACCGACGGATCGGGCAGCGAGTCCAGGCACATGTACAGCACATGGCCGGCGCGCTCGATCTTCTCGAAGTTCATGATCGGGCGCGTGTCGTCGGCGTCGAACGGGTCCGGCGACAGGCTCGGGCCGAGGTCGCCTGAGGTGAGCATGGACAGCACGGGCAGCAGGTTGGCGGTGATCTTCTGGTAGTGCTCGCGGTTGTGGCGGAAGGTGCGCACCTGTGCATCCAGCACCTTGTTGCGCTGCGACTGCGCGACGTGGTGTTCGTAGTAGGCGACGAAGGCCAGCAGGTCGGCGCTGGCTGCTTCGGAAGGGCGCTTGAGGTTGCCGCGGTGCGCGTCGTGCAGCAGCTTCTTCATTTCGGGCAGCTCGCGCCAGTTGGCGCCGAGGGTGCGCTCGTAGTGGCGGCGCAGCGTGCCTTCCAGCACCGGCTCGATGCCACCTTCGATGTACTTGGTCAGCTTCACCAAGTTCGGCCGCTCCTCGAGCTCGATCAGCCCCTGCACGACGACGTTGACCGCGTCCCAGCCGAAGGCCGAGAACGCGCCGGCCGTGTCGGGCGGCATGATCGACTGGATGCGTGAGGCGATCTCGGTTGGCTTCTGCCAGTTGAAGGTGAAGTCCAGCCGCACGCCGGTCTCGGGGAAGGCGGGGTGGAACTCCAGGAAGGTGTCGGGCGCGCGCCAGTCTTCGCAGGCGCGCTGCGTCACGCGCTTCAGGCGCCGGCTGTTCTTCGGGTCGATGACGATGACCACGTCACCGCGCCGCACCGCCTGGGTGATGAGGTTGGCCAGCGCCACGCCTTTGCCCGACTGTGTGGTGCCGACGAGCAGGGTGCCGCCCTCGAAGTTCTGCAGCGGCCGGTGCAGCGGCACCTCCTTCGGCTCGACGCCATGGATGTAAGGCAGGCCGATCTCGGCGTCGGGCTGCGGGTGGCTGTCGTAGCCCAGCCAGGCCAGCAGGCGTGGTGAGACGCTGAACTGCCGGTAGTCCACCTTCGCCAACTCGTACAGGCGCTGGGCGTGGACGGGCCGCCAGTCGAAGCCGAAGCCGAGGAACACCTGGTCGGGCTGTTGGCACCAGCGCGCCAACTCGGTCGTCGTGATGGTCTGCACGCCGCGCCCACTGAGCGAGGCGCGCAGCACCAGCGTGCGCAGGGCTTGGGCACCTCGGAAGATGCCCCAGACAAAGCAGCAGAGCGCCAGCGGCAGCGCCAAGCGGAGCGGCAGATGCCCGAGAACACCGACCGTCGCAAAGAAGGCCGTTGCCAGCAGCCAGGTCGCTGCGGCGTAGGCCTCGTAGGCCGGGCGCCAGGGCATTTCGTACTGGCGGACCAGCATGTTCAGGCCTGCGGCGATTCCGGGATCGCAAAGGTGGCGAGGTCGAGGCCGGCGACGAAGCGCGGATCGAGGATCAGGCCCACGGTGGTGACGCCGCCGAAGTCTCTCGATACGGTCGGTGGCCGATTTGCATCGGCGTGGACCAGCATGCGCAAATCGCCCAGCGCCCGCATCGCGAGTGCGGGCTGCAGGCCGCGACGTTCGAGTTCGGCGAGCGGCACGAAAATGCCGGTCGCCACCGTGCAGGCGGCCGCGGTGCGTGCGTCGCCGTTCAGCGTGGCCACGATGGCGCCCAGTGCGTCGCGCACGGCGGGGTTCAGCCGCATGGGGGCCTTCAGCGCGGTCAGGGTGGCAGCGGCTTCTTCGACTGCGGGCGAGACCGTCGCCGGGGCGTCCGGCTGCAGCGACACGCTTGCCGAAAGGTCCGGCTCGGCGGCATCGAGCAGCGACAGTTGGCCCCGCGGCAACGGCGGCGGTGGTGGCCCTGCCGTCGCGGACATCGGTCTCGTGGGCTCGAGATTCGTCGCCAGTGTGCCGGCGAGCGGATGCGGGCTGGCCTCCGGGCCGGACCAGAGTATTGCTGCAGAGCTCAGCTTGATGGCGTCCAGCGGGCCCTTGGCGCCGGGCGGCTGGATCAACCAGGTGTTGTGAGAACTGTCGCGGGGCTCCGCCACACCCGCAGCGAGCAGCAGATCAAGCACGGTGTCGACGGACTTCGGTATGCCGGGCAGCTGATCCGCCTCGAGCAGCGCCTGCGCGTCGGCCGCGCATTGCGGCCAGAGCAGGAACAGACCGTCCGTGCCGTACCAGACGCGCGACTTCTCGCGGTTCGGCATCCAGGCCGGTTCGGCAGCGGCCAGGCGGCGCAGCGCATCCACCAGATAGCGTTCGAGGTGCGAGCCGAACTGCGGCGAGCCGTAGCGGTCGGCACTGGCGGCCAGGTTGCGGTCGATGACGAGCGCCAGCGAGCGGCGGACAAGTTCGTCGAGGATGTTGTGGTCGCGATAGACCGGGATGCCGCCGATGCTGGCCAGCAGGTGGGGCACGATGACCGCATTGCCCTCGGCGAGGTCGGCCATC
>JANJTY010000244.1 GCA_024710865.1 Lysobacteraceae bacterium
GTGCGGCGCTCTCGACCCCTTCGGTGACGATCTTCATGTCGAGGGTGCGGGCCAGGGTGACGATGGTCTGGACGATGTCGGCCGCCTTCGGCTCGGTGTCCATGCGGCGCACGAAGGAGGCGTCGATCTTCAGCGTATTGACCGGGAAACGGTGCAGATACGAGAGCGACGAATAGCCGGTGCCGAAATCGTCCATCAGCAGCTTGATCCCCTTGGCGCGCAGCTGCACCAGCACCGCCTCGGCGGCCTCGGCGTGCTCCATGAGCACCGTCTCGGTGACTTCGAGCTTGAGGCTGTGCGTGTCGAGGCCGGTCTCCGCCAGCACCGCCTCGATCTGCCGCATCAGGTCGGGCGCGGCGAACTGGCGCCCGGCGAGGTTCACGCTCATCTGCATCGGCGGGTGGCCGGGGTATCTCCGCTGCCAGTCGCGCATCTGGCGGCACGCCTCGGCCAGTATCCTGCGCCCGATCTCCACGATGAGACCGGTCTCCTCGGTCAGCGGGATGAATTCGCTCGGCGGTACCAGGCTGCCGTCGGGGCGTCGCATGCGCACCAACGCTTCGAAACCGGCCAGCAGGCCGGTCTCCAATGACACCACGGGCTGGTAGAAGACCTGGAATTCCTCGCCGGTGATCACCGCCCGGCGCAACGTCGTCTCCAATTCGAGGAGCGCGACGACGCGCGCGCGCATGTCGGCGGCGAAGATCTCGTGGCACGCGCCGCCGCGCGCCTCCGCGCGGTGGCAGGCGGTTTCCGCGTCGCGCAGGATTTCGGCCGGATCGACATCAGCCGGCCGGCCGAGGGCAACGCCGACGCTGCCGGTGGTGAACGCCGCATGCCCCTCGAGGTTGAAGCCGGCGACCAGCGCGCCCTGCAGCGTGACGACGAAACGTTCCACCTCCTCCGCTTCGCGCACATCGTCGAGAAGGATAGCGAACTGGTCGTCGCCAAGCCGGGCGATAGTGTCGCCCGCACGCAGGCAGGCACCGAGCCGCTGAGCGACGCCGATCAGCAGCTGATCGCCGGCGCTGGCGCCGAGGCTGTCGGTGATGACCTCGAAACGGTCCAGGACGATGAACAAAAGGGCGAAACCGCGCCCGGATTCGAACTTGCCCCGTTTCAATGCGTCTTCGATCCGGCTCAGCAGCAGCGCCAGGTTCGGCAGCCCGGTCAGGCTGTCGCGCAGCAATTCTTCTTCGATCACCGATACCATCATGACGCGCGCGGAGGCGGCCCCGATCACCCCCGCCAGTTGCGCCTCGACATGGCGCACCAGCTCGGCATCGACCTCCTGAGGCCAGTCGAACCCGCGACACCGGGCATAAGCGGAAAAGATCTCTTCGGCCCTGTCGCCGCCGAGAAAGCGCGTGAGCAGCGCGTAAACGTCCGGCAGCGAACCGCTCGCCCGCCAGGCGTGTTCGGCACCGCGATCATGCCTGAAGACATCGACGAAAAGCGCCGCCTGCGTCTGTTCGACGACACTCTGGTCGCTGATCAGCGACACCGCCAGATAAGCCCCCACGTTGGCAATCATGCTCCACAGCACGGCGTGGGTCATCTCGTCCAGCCCCTCCAG
Source organism: Lysobacteraceae bacterium (assembly GCA_024710865.1). GTDB lineage: Bacteria > Pseudomonadota > Gammaproteobacteria > Xanthomonadales > Xanthomonadaceae > JANJTY01. The sequence continues at coordinate 1,577 of JANJTY010000244.1, forward strand.
GCCGAACAGGGCGAGCGGCCGCAACAGCGCGATGGCGAATGGCCCCTGTTCGAGGATGTCCAGCGGCAGCCAGCCGGAGCGGGCGAATGCCGGCAGCATCAACGTATAGGCCCACACCAGAAAACCGGCGGCGAGCCCGGCCAGCGCCCCGGCGCGGGTGCCGCTCTTCCAGTAGATGCCGCCGAGCAGCGCCGGCGCGAACTGGGCGACGGCGGCGAAGGAGATGAGGCCGATCGAAACCAGAGCGTAGGCTTCGCCCGCCAGGCGGTAATAGGCATAGCCGAGCAGCAGGCCGATGACGATGGTGGCGCGCCGGATCGCCAGCAGCAGGCCGGACAGGTCGGCGCGTTCGGCGAGGCGCAGGACCTTGATCCGCAACAGGACGGGCATCACCAGATCGTTGCAGACCATGGTCGCCAGCGCGATGGTCTCGACGATGACCATGCCGGTGGCGGCGGAAAATCCGCCGACAAAGACCAGCAGGGCCAGCGCCTCCTGCCGGCCGGACATAGGCAGCGTGAGGACGAAGGTGTCCGGATCGACGGCATCGCCGAAATGCAGCACGCCGCCGAAGGCGATCGGCAGGACGAAGAGGTTGAACAGCAGGAGGTACAGCGGAAAGAGCCAGATCGCCTTGTTCAGGTGCGCCTCGTCGACGTTTTCCACCACCGCCACCTGGAACTGCCGCGGCAGGAACATGATCGCCAGCATCCCGAGCAAAGCCACCGAGAAGAGCGAGGCCCAGCTGCGATAGACGTCGACCGTGCCGCCGCCGATGGTGAACACCTCGGCGAGCCGCGGCAGCTGCGCCGCCCGCGCGAAGATGTCGGCGATGCCGTCGTACATACCCCAGGTGACGAAGACGCCAACCGCCAGGAAGGCCACGAGCTTGACCAGCGACTCGAAGGCGATCGCCGCCACCATGCCCTCGTGGCGCTCGGCCGCATCCAGCTTGCGAGTGCCGAAGGCGATCGTGAAGGCGGCGAGGATCAGGGCCACGTAGAATGCCGTATCGGCCCAGATGCTCTCGGGCGCGTGCGCCATCACCGGCAGCACCTCCGGATAGCCGCGCAGCACGTTGAAGCTGGTGGAAATGGCTTTCAGCTGCAGCGAAATGTAGGGCGTGACGCCGACCACCGCGATGACCGTCACGAGGCCCGCGAGCACCGCGCTCTTGCCGTAGCGCGAGGAGATGAAGTCCGCCAGCGAAGTGATGCGATTGTCCTTGGCGATGCGGATGATCTTGCGCAGCACGGTCCACCACAGCGCAACCATCACGGTCGGGCCGAGATAGACGGGGAGGAAGCCGATGCCGCTCGCGGTCGCACGCCCGACGCTGCCGTAGAACGTCCAGGCGGTCGCATAGACGCCGAGCGACAGCGCATAGACGTAGGGGTTGGCGATCAGGCTGCGTCCGGCATCGGCCGCCCTGTCGCCCCGATAGGCGATGAAGAAGAGCAGGCCCAGGTAGGCCGCGGCGACGAGTACGATGACCCAGGCGGGCACGGTTCAGTCCTCGTACCCGGCCGGACGGCGCAGACGACCGCAGCGCATGGCCTTATTTCCTTTCGATCACCAAGGCCAGCAGCGCGATCAGCAGCGGCCAGACGACGAACACATAGACATACAGGACCGGTATGCCGAACACCAGGTCGGAACGGTTGAACAACGCCATGAAAGGATAGTTGAACAGCAGACACCCCAACAGGAATGCCGCAGCCAGGCGCTGACCTTTGACGTCGGGTTTGTTCATGCCGACTCCTCGGGCGCAGAGAGACCAGAAATCGGGCGACCAGTTTTGAGTATCGGGGGAGGCCCGCTATCGATCAAGCGGGCGTCCATTCCGATCGCCAGAATCGTCACGCTTTGTGTAGGATTAGGCGCTTTTAGAACTCGGCCCGCGACCGGCACACCGGTCCCAAGCGATGCCACCTCGCGGCTGCCACGGCCGATGCGCGCGAAGGGCTCGGCCGCGCGCGCGGGCGGCACTGCCGGTCAGGTCGCCAGGTCGTCAAGTCGTCGTTTTCCCAACCCTCTGTTGCCATGACCATCGAGCCCGCCCGCCTCAGTTTCGCCGAAGACGGCACGCCCTACTCCGGCGAGTTCGGCGACGTGTACCACTCGCGCGGCGGCGGGCTGGAACAGGCGCGCTTCGTGTTCCTCGGCGGCAATCGCCTGCCGGAGCGCTGGCACGACCGCGACGCCTTCACCATCGTCGAGACCGGCTTCGGGCTGGGGCTCAACTTCCTTGCGACCTGGGCGGCGTGGCGTGATGATGAGCGGCGCTGTGACCGGCTGCACTTCGTGTCGGTCGAGCGCCACCCCTTCCGTCGCGACGATCTCGCCGCACTGCACGCCCGCTGGCCCGAACTCGCGCCGCTCGCGGCGGAGCTGCAGGCACACTGGCCGGTGCTGACGCCGGGCATCCACCGCCTGCATCTCGACGGCGGCCGCGTCGTCCTGAC
>JANJTY010000247.1 GCA_024710865.1 Lysobacteraceae bacterium
GCCGAAGCCCCCGCTGCCGTTCGACTTGCATGTGTAAAGCATGCCGCCAGCGTTCAATCTGAGCCAGGATCAAACTCTTAAGTTCAATCCAGCAAAGTACTCAAATAACTGACTTTCATCAGCATGAGCACCAATCATTGCGATACTTTCGCGACCGAAGTCGCCCACCGCAACAACCAAGCACCCACACTTATCGGTTGTCCAAGTTTTTAAAGAATCGCTGCGTTTCCGCAGCGAAGAAGCGAGATTATGTAGAACCTACATCACCCTGTCAAGCATTTCGTGAATCTTTTTTGCGCCGCCCCGGAAAACACCCGAACGACCCGACCCCGAAACCCTCAACCGCTTCCCCACTCCCCGCATCGCTGCGCTTGCGTTCAAGCACTGCTGCGCTGGAAGAGGTGCGCATTATAGAGATCGAACGACGGCTGTCAACGCCTTCAGTAAAACAAGCGCCTCACAGAACCTGGAACACCTGAAGCTGGTAGCCGGCCTCGCGCCGAAGCACACCGAGCGAACGCAGCTTGCACACCGTTCCGGACATCTTCACGAAAACCGGCTCGCCAAGGGCAGGAGCATTGGCAGGCATGAGAACGCGCAAGGCTTCTCCCTTGCTCGGCACGTCGCACAGGATGCCGTCAACACAGCTGCGACCAACGTCGAGCACACCCACCGACGGCGACCGGGCCCGCAAATCGATGCCCAAGCCCGCGTGCGTCGCCCACAACCGCAGACGACCAACCATGCCGAGCTGCCAGCCCTGCCCGTCACTGAAATGAATACCGAGCAGTTCGCCGATGTCGGGCCAAGCCCGGGTGGGATCACTGGACGCAACGATCTGCAGCCCGCTGCGACTGAAATCCACCACCTTCCAGTTTCGCGGCACGGGCAGCGGCTGCCCTCCGATGACGGCAGTACAGGCGTGCAGACCGCGCGCAATGTCGGCGCTGGCGTCCTGCAGGTAACGACGCCGCGTACGTACGGGCGGCGTGTGTGACCACTGCATGCGGAGGTACTCCACGGCTGCACGGGCGTGCTCGAGCGGGAGGCGGCCGAAGGGCGCCGGCACGATCGAGCGCGCCAGTTGCCGCGAAAACTCGGCAAGCAGCTCGCACGCCGCCCAAGGAGCGAACCGCCACTCGCCATCCCGATGCTTGCCCATCTGACGCACCGGGATGGTCCCCTCCTCAGGAACAACCACGTACTGGGGGACATCTGCCGCACGCCGATCGAGAGAGAGGAAGGGAAGACAAATATCGACAACGTGGCCGAGCGCGACGCCCATCTCGAGTTCCACCTGGTCCAGATTGATGCTGTAGTGGGCAACCGCGCGCAGATATTCGCGGCCAAGGCTGTGCACGTCCCCGCCGACGATGCTGTCACGCGCCTCGGGGGACGATGCAAACAACTGGCCGATGCGCCCCCAAAGCACCTCCTCGGGACCGAAACGGTCACAGGCGGACCATTTCAAGGCCTCGACCACGCTGCTTGCCAAGCGCAGCCGGATCGCCTCCGAACCGGCCACGGAGTTGGACGGCGAGAGGCACCAGTACCCGTCGCATACCGCCATCCAGGCATCTCGGACACCAGCCAGCCAACGCACCCACCAAGCATGGTCGCGCTCCGAAACGGGACCCGCCGCGGCACGCACCCCGATCGGAGCGGAGCGCTCCACCGCATCACGCAGTGCATCATCGAAGCTGGACACCACATGCAGCCCGGCCACCTCCGCCTTCTGGCTGCCCGGCTTGTAAAGCGCGCGCAACGTGGCCGTTGCCGCCTCGAGGCCCGCAACCGGATTGCCCCCGCCGGCAAGCACGCCGGCGGGGGTGTAGTCGAGCGTCCTGGGCTGATCCAAAGGCCTGTCTCCGCACAAAACGCGTTCCACCGTCCCCTGTCAAGGGAGCACATGGAACACGCGAGGTTTCGGCACATTCTGAACCACCGTGGAAGGCGATGTCCACCGCATATCCACGGCGAAAGCGCACGCGAACAGGCGGCAATGCGGTCGACATTGGCGCAGGAGAATCTCCCGGCACAGTAGAATCATGGCTTTTGCCGATAGCGACCATGCGACAGTACCTCGACCTGATGCGCCATGTGCTCGAGCACGGCGACCCCAAGACCGATCGCACCGGCACCGGCACACTGTCGGTATTCGGCTGGCAGATGCGGTTCCGGTTGGAGCACGGCTTTCCGCTGATGACCACCAAGAAGTTGCACACCCGCTCGATCATCCACGAGCTGCTGTGGTTCCTGCAGGGCGAAACGAACATCCGCTACCTGAAGGAGAACGGCGTGTCGATCTGGGACGAGTGGGCGGACGCCGATGGCGAGCTCGGCCCGGTGTATGGCAAGCAGTGGCGGCACTGGGAGACCGCCGACGGGCGTACGGTCGACCAGATCGCGCGCGTCGTGGAGAGCATCCGCCGCAACCCGGATTCGCGCCGCCACCTCGTCTCGGCGTGGAATCCGGGCGAGGTGGACGATATGGCCCTGCCTCCGTGCCACGCCCTGTTCCAGTTCTACGTCGCCGGCGGGCGGCTTTCGTGTCAGCTCTACCAGCGCAGTGCGGACATCTTCCTGGGGGTCCCGTTCAACATCGCCTCCTACGCCCTGCTGACCCACATGGTCGCGCAGGTCTGCGACCTCGAGCCGGGCGACTTCGTGTGGACCGGCGGCGACTGCCACCTGTACAGCAACCACCTGGAGCAGGCGCGCGAGCAATTGAAACGCGAGCCGCGCCCGCTGCCGACGCTGCGCCTGAACCCCGCCGTGCGCGACCTCTTCGGCTTCCGCTTCGAGGACATCGCGCTCGAGGGCTACGACCCGCACCCTCACATCAAGGCGCCGGTGGCAGTATGAAGAAGCCCGAGATCGTCCTCATCGCCGCGGTCGCACGCAACGGCACGATCGGTCGCGACAACGGCCTGCCCTGGCGGCTCAAGGCCGACCTGCAGCATTTCCGTGCGCTCACGCTCGGACACCCCATCCTGATGGGGCGCAAGACCTGGGACTCGCTCGGCCGCCCGTTGCCCGGACGGCGCAACCTGGTGGTCAGCCGCAACCCGACTTTGGGCGTCGAAGGCGCCGAGTGCTTCGCCGACCCCACTGCCGCCATCGCCGCTGCGGGCGGAGTACCGACGCTGTTCGTGATCGGCGGCGCCCAGCTCTATGCCCAGCTGCTTCACTGTGCCGACCGCCTCGAACTCACCGAGGTGAAGGCCGACGTCGAGGGCGACGCGCACTTCCCTGCCTTCGATCCGGTGCAGTTCATCGAGGAGTGCCGCGAGGCACACCGCGCCGACACCGACAACAGCCTCGATTTCGACTTCGTGCGCTACCGCCGGCGTTGAGCGCGACGGCAGCGCCGACGTCACTGATCGGGATAGGGGCGGCCAGCTTACCTGACCGTTCCCCTCCCACACCACCCGGCATGCGG
>JANJTY010000257.1 GCA_024710865.1 Lysobacteraceae bacterium
ACCTGGCGCAGCTCGGCGCGGATGCGCAGCTTCTCGTCCTGGAAGCGCTCCAGCTCAGCGCGCTGCTCGGCGCTCAGCACCAGGGCCTGGTCCTCGCTCTTGCTGCCCTGCAGCTCCGCCAGCTTGCGTTCGGTTTCCGACAGCTCCTCCTGCAGCTCCTGCTCCTTCTGGCGGAAGCGGTCGTCGGCCAGGCGCTTGAGCTCGTCGACGCGGGTGAAGGGACGGGTCGAGGTGCCACGCGTGCGCACCGCGATCAGGTCGGCGCTGCCGACCAGGTTGTCGACCGCATTGATCACCAGGTTGCCGTTGTCGGCGAACGCATTCGCCAGGCGCTGGCCGAAGAACTGCTGCACCTGCACCCAGAGCCGGTCGGTGAGCAGGTCGGTGTCGGCGAACAGGATGACGTTGGCCGGCTCCGCGCTTTCCGCCAGGTGGCCCTCGCCGCCGCGCTCGGGGAACGCGGTCTTGAGGGTTCCGGTGAGGCGCGCGGCCAGCACGAAGGGCTCGCCGGTGGGCGCGAACTCCGGCAGCAGCGACGACGGATCGGGCAGGAAGCGCATGCGTTCGGCGGCGATCGCCATCGCCGCGTCGGAGCTCTGCGCGAGCGCCTCGAACGTCGCACTCGCGCCTTCGGCCTGTTCGAAGAAGCCGGCGGTCGAAAGATTGACCGTGCCCAGCTGGGCCGAGACCACGTCGTTCTGGTTCAGGCTGTCCTGCCCCAGGCCGAGGATGCCGAGGTGGCGCACCGGACGCTGGCCCATGCCGGACTGGATCTGCAGCGCGTTCTTGCCGTCCAGCACGACCTTCTCCGGGTCGAACTTGACACCCCAGGCATCCAGCAGGCGCTGGAAGCTGGACGCACGGGGCGAAAACATCGCCTGCATCTGGTCCATGCCCGCGGGCGGCGCTTCGGCCTCGGCATTGGGGTCGAGGAACAGCACCAGGCGCCCGCCGCGCAGCACGAACTGGTCGATCGCGTACTCGGTGTCGGCGGACAGCTCCTTCGGGTGCACCAGCAGCAGCACCTGGACCTCGTCCGGGATCGCGGTCTCGGAGGTCTGCAGGCGGCGCACCTCGAACAGCGTGCCGAGCTCGTCGTCGATCACCCAGCCCTCGGTCGGACGGCCCTGGGCCGGATCGAAGCTCGGCGCCATGGGCAGGCCGCTCATGATCCCGAGCACCGGCTTGTCGAGCGTCACCAGGCTGGAGATCAGCTTGGCGATGTCGTACTCGAGGAAGGCTTCCTTGCTGGGCTGGAAGAACGGGATGACGGCCTGCCCGTCGGTGCTGTTGGTGCCGGCCAGGCCGAAGAACACCGACTCGCCGCCGGCGCCCAGCGGCACCGACTGCAGGCCGAAGGCGGTGGCGCGGTCCTCGGCCTCGGAGAAGGGCAGCGGATCGATCACCTCCAGCTTGAGGCGTCCGCCCGAGGTCGCGACCATTTCCTCCAGCAGTTCGCGGACGCGCGTGCCGTAGCTGCGCAGCTGCGGCATGTTCTGCGCGGTGCGGTCGGAGAAGAAGTAGTACAGCTGCACCGGCTCCTCGATCTTGCCGAGGATCGAGCGGGTGCCGTCGGACAGGGTGAAGAGGTTGTTCTCGGTGAGGTCGAGGCGGGCGCCGCGCAGAAGCAGCGAGCTCAGCATCACCAAGGCAACGAAGATCACGGCCAGCACCACCAGGGTGCCGCCGGTGAGGGAACGGCGGTCGAGAAGGTTCATCGGTCGGGTCTCCTCAGTCGGCCTTCTTCAGGTCGATCACCACCGCCGTGGCAATCAGCCAGGCCGCGATGGTGAACAGGAAGAACAGCAGGTCGCGCAGGTCGATCACGCCCTTGGCGATGTCCGAGAAATGGGTCAGGAAGCTGAGCTGGGCGATGGCGTCGACCAGCACGTCCGGGGCCCAGGCGCGGAAGAAATCCAGCACCAGCGGAAAGCCGGCCAGCAGCAGCACGAAGCACACCACCACGGTCAGGATGAAGGCCACGACCTGGTTGCGCGTCGCGGCCGACAGACAGGCGCCGATGGCGAGGAAGCTGCCCGCCATCAGCAGGCTGCCGATGTAACTGGCCACGATCACGCCGTTGTCGGGGTCGCCGAGGTAATTCACCGTGATCCAGATCGGGAAGGTGAGCGCCAGCGCGATGCCGACGAAGGCCCAGGCCGCGAGGAACTTGGCCAGCACCGCCTGCCACATGGTCACCGGCAGGGTCAGCAGCAGCTCGATCGTGCCCGACTTGCGTTCCTCGGCCCACAGCCGCATGCCGACTGCCGGCACCAGGAACAGGTACAGCCAGGGATGGAAGCCGAAGAAGCTTTGCAGGTCGGCCTGGCCGCGCTCGAAGAAGCCGCCGAGGTAGAAGGTGAAGGCCCCGGCGAGGACGAGGAAGATCACGATGAAGACGTAGGCGACCGGCGTGGCGAAGTAGCTCGCCAGTTCGCGCCGGAACAGCGCCGGGACGGGATTGGTCGGCGTGCTCACGCGCGGGCCTCCTGCGGTGCGGTGGTGATCTGGCGGAAGACCTCGTCGAGGCGGCCCTGCTCGAGCTGCAGCTCGGAGAAGTCGATGCCCTTGGCGGTGAGGAACTCGCTGATTGCCGGGTAGATGTTCTTGCCGGCGCGCGGGAAGGCGGTGAGGCGACCGTCCTGCGGATCGATCTCCACCCCCGCGATGCCCTCGATCCCGATCAGGCCCTGCTTGAGCGCGACCGGATCGGTGCAGGTGAGCGAGACCGCGCGGTGGTAGCGCGAGCGCGCCTCCAGCTCGGCCGGGGTGGCGTCGGCCAGCAGCCGACCGCGCGCGATGATCACGGCGCGGTTGCAGACCGCGTGCACCTCTTCGAGGATGTGGGTCGAGATGATGATGATCTTGTCGCGCGCCATGGAGCGGATCAGGTCGCGCACTTGGTGCTTCTGGTTCGGATCGAGGCCGTCGGTCGGCTCGTCCAGGATCAGCGCCTGCGGGTCGTGCAGGATGGCCTGGGCAAGGCCGACGCGGCGCTTGTAGCCCTTGGACAGGGTTTCGATGCGCTGCCCCATGACCGCGCCCAGGCCGAGGCGGCCAACCGCCTCGTCCAGGCGCTGGCGACGGCGTTCGCCGGCCAGGCCGCGCACGTCGGCGATGAAGGTGAGGAAATCGGCCACCGCCATTTCGCCGTAGCTGGGCGCGCCTTCGGGCAGGTAGCCCAGCGCGCGCTTGGCCTCGATCGGCTGGCTCTCGATGTCGAAACCGCAGACCTTGGCCCGACCCGAGGTCGGGGCGAGGAAGCCCGCGAGCATCTTCATCGTGGTGGACTTGCCGGCCCCGTTGGGGCCGAGGAACCCGAGCACCTGCCCGGGTTCGACCCGGAAGCTGATGCCGTCAACGGCGGTGAACTCGCCGTAGCGTTTGCACAAACGGTCAGTCTCGATCATCTCCCGATCTTCCTGAAGGAGTCGAAGGGTGGCTTGGAATCGCGACGGGGCCCGAAACCCCGCGGACCGGTGTCCAGATACCGCGAAAGAAGCGAAAAGTTCCCGCGTCGGATGCATGAAGCCGAAACGACGGGGCCGGCATTATGCCGGCCCCGGGTAGTGCTGGGGTGGCCGGTGCCACCCGCGCCGCTGAGCGGCGGATCGATCAACCGGCCGGGTCGCCTTCGACCGGCTGGGCCTCGGCCGGCGCTTCGCCGGCCGCGGCAGGCGCGGCAGCCTTGGCGGCCTCATCCGCCGCAGCCTTGGCGGCGGCCGCGGCGGCCTCGGCCACGGCGATCTCCTCCGGGGTCGGGCCGGTGCCGTAGGCGTAGACCGGCCAGTAGACGCGGTACTCGCTGTCCTCCGGCTGGGTGGTCGCCATGTCGGAGAGCATCTCCTCGAAGGCGCGATCGGTGATGACTTCGCCATGCGCGGCCGCGTAGGCGCGCAACATGTCGCGCACCAGCGGCAGGGCGGCACCGTGACCGACGTAGGTGGCCATGATCGCCGGGCCGGTGTAGCCGTTGCCGGTCTTCACCCGCTCGTTGGCGATGCGCAGCTCCGGCAGCGGCTCCAGCGGCGCCGGCTCGCCATTGGCGCCCTCGGCGGCAGCGCTGTCGGCGCCCTCTTCCGCCGCTTCGGCGGCCTGGCCGGTTCCTGCCACGCGCACTGGCACTGCGATGTCGAAGTCGTACTTGGTGTCGCCCCAGTTGGTGGTGATCAGGCGCGGCGGACCCGCGCGCTCGAGCCGGTTGTCGGAAATCGCCTTGGCGATCAGCTCAAGGGCCTCGGCGGTGGCGGTCTCGACCGCAGTGATGTTGCGATCGGCGTTGTTGCTCACGAACAGGATGTTGGTCGGAGCCACCACCACGTTCTCGATCTCCATGCCGCTGTAGTCGTGGTTCGGCATGGTCGACAACAGGCTGACCAGGTTGCCCAGGCTGAACTTGATGTCGTCGCCGACGGTGCGGCTGACGTAAAGACCGGCCAGTCGTCCGGCGATGTTCCAGCCGTAATCGACGTTGTAGCTCCAGGTGATCTTCATCTTGCGCCCGAGCGACTCGAGGTTGACCTCGTAGCGCTTGTTCTCGCCATAGGCCTCGTTGGTCAGGGCGTAGACGATGCGCTCGTCCTGCTCGCTCTCGACGATCTCCCAGGTGCCGGTACCGATGCGGCGGCTGACCGACTCGTAGCGAAGCTTGGCGCCGACGCCGCGGTCCTCGCCCTCGCGGGTGTAGCGGATATCGGGATCGAGCGCGCGCATCGGATGCCAGTCGCCGAAGCGGCGGAAGCTGTTCAGCACGTCGTAGACCTGGCGCACCGGGTGCAAGGTCTCGATCTCGTGCGTGACGTGGCGGCTGCTGGGCAGGAACAGGGCGAACACGACGTACATCAACGCGACCAGCAGGATCGCAACCACCACTTCTAGGATTCGGGTCATTCGGGGACTCTCCGGACGGGATTCGCCCTCGCGCGCGCCAGAGTCGGGCGGCGGGCAAGTCGCGGAGGATACGCGAGCCGGCCGGGGCGGGCCAAGGGCGGAGTCGGAATCCTAGCAGGGGCGCACGCTTCGCGCGCGCCACCGGGCCGGTCCGCCCCCATCCGGCGGGCGGGCTCAGACCAGCTTGAGCTCGAAGGCCTTGAGCACGGCGCGGGTGCGGTCGCGCACGCCGAGCTTGGAGAGGATGTTGGAAACGTGGTTCTTGACCGTGCCTTCGGCCACGCCCAGCGAGTTGGCGATCTCCTTGTTCGAGTAGCCGCCGGCCATCAGGCGCAGGATCTCGGTCTCGCGCTCGGTCAGCGGGTCGGGCTGGTCGAGGCTGGAGAACTCGTTCTGCATGCGCTCCAGGCCGGAGAGCAGGCGCTGGGTGACCGCCGGCTTCACCAGCGAGCCGCCGTCGGCCACGGTCTGGATCGCATCGACCAGTTGTTCGAGCGAGACGTCCTTCAGAAGATAGCCGCGCGCCCCGGCCTTGAGCCCGGCCAACACGAGCTGATCGTCGTCGAAGGTGGTGAGGATGATGGTCGGCGGCAGCTGGCCCGAGGCCGAGAGCGCCTGCAGCGCCTCCAGACCGGACATGACGGGCATGCGCATGTCCATCAGCACAACATCGGGCTTGAGCTCGGGGATCATGTCGACCGCCTGCCTGCCATCGGCGGCCTCGGCCACGATGCGGATGTTGTCGGACAGGTCGAGCAGCGAGCGGATGCCCTGGCGTACCAGGGTCTGGTCGTCCACCAGGCAGACGCGGATCATGCGGGGTTCTCCAGGGGAAGGAAGGCGTCCAGGGCGAAACCCTGCCCTTTCGCGCTGCGGATGTCGAGCCGGCCGCCGAACTGGCCCAGGCGCTCGCGCATACCGCGCAGCCCGTTGCCGGCCAGGGTGGCATCGGTGCCACGGCCGTCGTCCTGCGCATGGATGGCGATGCCGCCGTGCTCGCGCCGGAAGCGCAGCAGCAGCCGGTTGGCCTGGGCATGGCGCACGGTGTTGGTGAGGATCTCCTGCGCGCAGCGCAGGATGACCTGGGCGCGCTGCGGATCCTCGATGCTGAACTCGGCCGGCAGGTCCAGCTCGATGTCGAGACCAGGAACGCCGTCGATCAGGCTGCGCAGGGCTTCGCCCAGTTCGATCGCCTGGTCCTCGCGCAGCTGGCTGACCGCTTCGCGCACGTCGGACAGCAAGAGGCGCGCGAGCGAATGGGCCTGGCGCACGTGCTCCTGCGCCTTGCCGCTGGTCACGTGGCTGGCGACTTCGAGATTCAGGCTGAGCGCGGTGAGATGATGGCCGAGCAGATCATGCAGCTCGCGCGAGATGCGCATGCGCTCGTTCAGGCGCGAGGACTCCGCCAGCAGGGCGCGCGTGGCACGCAGTTCGGCGTTCAGGCGGCGCTGCTCCTCGCGCGCCTCGGCCTGCTGCTTGGCGACCACGCTGGTCACGAACACGAAGCTGGAGAAACCGGCGTACAGCATGGCCTGCAGCACGGCATCGAAGGGGCTGAACTCGGGCCGGCTGGCGAATACCGGTGCCAAGGCCAGGTGCTGCAGCACCAGCCAGGCCACGCCGATGCGGAGGTTCAGCACCCAGGGCAGGACCCCGGCGATGATCAGCAGAAGGATGCCGCCCAGGCCGCTGCCGGAGAAATGGCTGACGCCGATCGCGCCAGCGGTGAGCAGGACCAGCAGGCTGATGTCCAGCGGCCGGTTGGTGCGCCGCCCCAGGCGTCGGGTGATGTACCAGTAGAAGAGGCCGAAGGAGAAATAGCTGGCGCGCCAGGCGAACAGGTCGAAGCGACCGATGCCGCCGCTTTCGTCGAAGTACCAGGGCTCGAGCACCAGCGGAATGCCGACGCAGAACCAGGTGAACAGCCCGGAGTAGCGCAGCAGCTGGGTGTGGGAAATGCGCCCGATCATGCGCCCATCGTATGCCTTTGCGGCCAGCCTGCGGACCCACCGGAAGTCACGGACGGCGCTTTGCTGCAAGGGTCGCTCCGCTGCGCAGGCGCACTCGCGCGGGTTACCCTGCACGCCCTCGACTGAACGGAGCGACCCTCATGCGACTCGACGGACAGGTGATCGCCGTGACTGGTGGCCTCGGTGCGCTGGGGCGCTGCGTGGTGGCGCGCCTGCTGGACGCCGGCGCGCGCGTGGCCTGCCTCGACCTGGCCGAGCCCGGACCGGCGGTGGCGGCGGACCCGCGCCTGCTGGTACTGGGCGGTGTCGACGCCGGCGACGGCGAAGCGGTGCGCACCGCGCTGGATCGCGCCGCGGCGCAGTTCGGCCGCCTCGACGGCCTGGTCAACATCGCCGGCGGCTTCCGCTGGGAAACCCTCGCCGATGGCAGCCTCGACACCTGGGACCGGCTCTACCGCATGAACCTGCGCAGCGCGGTGGCGGCCTGCCAGGCCGCCCTGCCCCACCTCACGGCCGCCGGCGCCGGCAGCATCGTCAACATCGGCGCACTCGGTGCGGTCAAGGCCGGCAACGGCATGGGCGCCTATGCGGCGAGCAAGGCAGGCGTGGCGCGCCTGACCGAAAGCCTGGCCGAGGAACTGAAGGACGCCGGCATCCGCGTCAACGCCGTGCTGCCCAGCATCATCGACACCCCCGCCAACCGCGTCGACATGCCGGACGCGGATGCCTCGCGCTGGGTCGCGCCCGAGGCCCTGGCCGACGCCATCCTGTTCCTGCTCTCGCCGGCCGCGCGCGCGGTGACCGGTGCGCTGCTGCCGGTGGCCGGCCGCGTCTAGCCGGGCGTTGAGGAACAGCCTGCGAGCGCGCGACAGGGAGGACGTGCCCGCCGCGCAGGCACGCACGTGATTGAGCGGCGAGAGCGAGTCCGGAGCTGCGCCGGACTCGCCAGGTTGAACACGTGCAGGACGGCAGGTTCTCAACCCTCTGCTGGCGCGAACCCGACGCAGGTCTACGGGCTGCCATCCTCGAAGCCGTCGCCGAACAGCACGCCCGTCTCCGCCTGCCACTGCTGCAGCAGCTCGACCAGGGCCTGCGCGGTCTGGGTGACGCGCGGCTGGTCGGCCTGGTTGGCGGTGTTGACGCCGTGGCAGCCATCGCAGGCGCGGATCTCGCCCGGCTGCAATGTGATCCAGAAGCGCTCGCGCACGATGGCGTCGCCCTGCGGATCGAGCGACTGCCAACTCAGCGCGCGCCGCGCCGGCACGAAGACCGCGAGCGAGCCGTCCGGCAGGATCGGAAGGCTGGCGGGCGGGCCGTCGACCAGGCCGGCATTGGCGGCCACCGCCTCGGGATCGTTCAGCGGCTGTGCGATGGGGCGCCGCCCGGGGCGGGGATCATCGCTGCCGCCGATGCCGCGGATCTGGTTCGCCTGCAGGAACTGCATGTGGCTGATGTCGTACACCTGCCCGGCTCCCGACGAGGTCTGCACTCCGCCCGGCACGCGCAGGTTGTAGGGCTGCTGCTCGTCGGCGCGGTCGCGCGCGGTGGCGTCGCGCACCACGATCAGGCCGAGGCCGCGCTCGGCCAGGTCGTCGCGGAAGGCCTGCAGCGAGACGCCGGCCTGGGTGAAGGCCGCCAGCTCCGGCGCGCCGAGCGCAAAGCCGGTCGCTGGCGGCACCGGACGCGCGCGCACCTCGACCGGCTGCAGCTCCCACAGCACGCCGTCGTAGCTGGCCAGCGTGTCCGGCGTCCACCACTGCACCGATTTGCTGATGCCCGCCGTGAGCGTGGCGCCAGGCTCCAGGAAGCCGCCCGCGCCGGCCTGCAGGAACTTCAGCCGGAACTCGTAATCCGACGCGCTGCCCGTGCCGCCGTCCTCGCCGGTGTCGGCGGTGTGCACGGCCACCACGCGGCCGTCCGAGAGCGGCAGCGGATTGCGGTAGCGGCCGGTGGCAAAGGCGCCGCCGGCGGTGCCGAAGGTGCTGCGCGCGGTGAGGTAGTCGACCACGGTGTCGTCCGGATTGGCGCCGGGCGGCGCCGCGAAGCGCACCAGCTGGCCCGAGCCGTGCACCCCGAACTCGGGCGCGTCGATCGCGTAGTAGCGCCCCGGCTGGGTCGGGTCCTCGGCCAGGTGGAAGGCGCTCTCGATCGCGTTCGGGTTGGTGCGCCCGACGCCGTTGAAGTCCGCAAGCTCGGGATCGTCCTGGATGCTGCGCGGGAAGTAGGCGTGCAGTTCGTGCCGGCCGAGGTGGTTGAGGGTCTCCTCGGCGGTGCC
The DNA here is from genome assembly GCA_024710865.1 of Lysobacteraceae bacterium. Taxonomy (GTDB): domain Bacteria; phylum Pseudomonadota; class Gammaproteobacteria; order Xanthomonadales; family Xanthomonadaceae; genus JANJTY01. The sequence continues at coordinate 9,136 of JANJTY010000257.1, forward strand.
GTCCTGGTTCAGCTCCCACGGGAAGAAGAAGTTGAAGCGGTGGCCGCTGAGGTTGGAGCCGGGCACCGCGGTCAGCGGCTCGGGAAAGATCTCCGGCGCGCGCGGCCCGACCGCGGCGGCGGCGTCCTCGGAGCCGAAGTCGAAGGTGCCGAAGATGCTGGGATCGCCGCCGGCCTCGGCTTCCGCGTCGGCCTCGGCCTGCTGGTCGGTCTGGAGGTGGTCCCAGCGCGTGAACAGGACGCGCCCGAAGCTGTCGACGATCGGATGGAACGAGCCGGAGGGCGAATGCTGCAGCAGGCGCAGGTCGCCGCTGGCCGGATCCAGCCGCCACAGCCCGGTGACCGTGGGATCGGACTCGTACTCATCGTGCTGCGGGTAGAGGTGGCGCTCGCCCGAGCGCGGGCGGTCGGTGGCGAAAATGAGGCTGCCGTCCGAGGCGTAGGTCGGGTGCACGTTGTTGTAGTCGGGCGGCTGGTTGGGCACCAGCGTGATCGCCGCGGTCTGGCCGGGACCCAGCCCGGTCACTTCGTACAGCTGCCAGTAGAAGGTGCCCTGCTGGAACTGTTCGGTGGGCGCGCCCACCACCATCGAGAACACCGCCTTCTGGCCCGACCAGTGCACCGCCGGATCGCGCACCGCGATGGCGTTGGCGAGCTGCTGGCCGGCGTTGCCGAAGCCGGCCTCCGCGGTCAGGTTGCGCAGGGTCCCGTCGGGATAGCGCAGCATCAGGTCGCCGCCGCGCGGGGCGCGGTCGATGCGGCCGTGGTGGCTGCCGAAGGTCGAGACGATGTTGGCGAAGTCCGAGGCAATCGGCACCTGGGTCACGAACAGGATCGGATGGGGTGGGTCCTGCGCCCAGGCCGCAGCCGGAAGCCACGCCCACGCCAGGACGGCAAGCGCCCGGCCGAACAGCCCTGAGCCCAGAACTCCCCGTGCGTACTGCGGTCCCATTGTCGCTCCTCCCCTGGTGCGGAGCACCATCATGCGCCCGACTTCGCCGGACGGGAACGAGTCCCGCCTTGGGAGTGGAAACGCAGAACCACGGCCGCCGGGGACATCGGGTGGGTTAACCAATCCCTAATCCGGCCGCCGGCCTGAACATGAGATACTTCCGCCCCTGCCACGGGCCCGCGCCCGGCCCGAACGACGTCCATCGGAGACAGGAATGTCCATTCTCATCCGCGACGTGCGCGAGCACGAGCTGGATTCCGTCCTTGCCCTCAACAATGCCGCCGGTCCCACCATCCTGCCGCTGGACGCGTCCGGGCTGCGCTTCTTCTTCGAGCAGGCGGCCTATTTCCGCGTCGCCGAAGTCGACGGCCACATCGCTGGCTTCCTGATCGCGCTGACGCCGGACACGCCCTACGAAAGCCCCAATTTCCGCTGGTTCCGCGAGCGCTACGACAGCTTCGTGTACATCGACCGCGTGGTGGTCGCCAGCACCCGCCGCGGCGCCGGCGTCGGCCGCGTGTTCTATGCCGACGTGCAGAGCTTCGCCGAGGTCCGCGCCGCGCTGCTCACCTGCGAGGTCTTCCTCGAGCAGGGCACGGCGAACGACGTCGCACTGCTGTTCCATGGCACCTACGGCTTCACCGAAGTCGGCCAGCAGGTGATGCCCAACACCGGCACCCGCGTCGCCCTCCTGGCCAAGGAGCTGCCCAGCTTCGCCTTCGTGCGCGACCAGTACCTGCAGCGCGACGGCCTGCCCGACCTGCCCTGGCTGCAGGAACGCCAGCGCCAGGACACCACCCGTTCCCTCGCCACCGGGACCTGATCCCATGGCGGCAGCGGCACCCGGCGATTTCGAGCAGGCCGGAGAACTCAAGATCGGGCAAGTCGGTATCGCCAACCTGCGCGTGCGCTCCCTCGACGTCGCGCGCCTGGCCGGGGAGATGCGCGAACGCGTGCAGCGCGCGCCAGGTCTGTTCGCGCGCGCCGCGGTGATCGTCGATTTCGGCGGGCTGTCGGCCTGCCCCGACGCGGATACGACGCGCGCCCTGCTCGATGCGTTGCGCGAAGCGGGCGTGCTGCCGGTCGCGCTGGCCTATGGAACCAGCGACATCGAGCGCCTGGCCGAGGCCGTGGGCCTGCCGCTGCTGGCCAAGTTCCGCGCCCAGTACGAACGCGTCGGCGGCGAAGCGCCACCGCCGGCCGCGGCGCCGGCGCCAGCGCGCGAGCCGGAGCCCGCGCGTCCTGCGGCACCGGCGCGGACCGACGGCATCGGCCAGGTCCACACCAGCCCGGTGCGTTCGGGCCAGCAGGTCTACGCCCAGGGCCGCGACCTGACCGTCATGGCGACGGTCGGCGCCGGCGCCGAGGTGATCGCCGACGGCTCGGTGCACATCTACGGCGCGCTGCGCGGGCGCGCCCTGGCCGGCGCCCAGGGCGAGACCCGCGCCCGCATCTTTTGCCGCGAATTCCACGCCGAACTGGTCGCCATCGCCGGCCATTTCAAGGTGCTGGAGGACATTCCCGCCGCGCTGCGCGGCCGCCCGGTGCAGGTGCGCCTGGACGGCGAAGCGCTGCTCATCGAACCCCTGGACTGACCCGCATGACCCAGACCGACGCCAGCCCCACCGAAGCCTCCGGCCGCGCCGCAGGCGCCACCGAAATCCTTGTCGTCACCTCCGGCAAGGGCGGCGTGGGCAAGACCACCAGCAGCGCCAGCATCGCCGTCGGCCTGGCCCGGCGCGGGCACAAGACGGCGGTGATCGACTTCGACGTCGGTCTGCGCAACCTCGACCTGATCATGGGCTGCGAGCGACGCGTGGTCTACGACTTCGTCAACGTCATCCACGGCGAATGCACGCTCAAGCAGGCCTTGATCAAGGACAAGCGTTTCGAGAACCTGCACGTGCTGGCGGCCTCGCAGACGCGCGACAAGGACGCTCTCACCAAGGAAGGTGTTGAAAAAGTCCTGAAGGACCTGGCCGACGAGGGCTTCCGCTACATCGTCTGTGACTCGCCCGCCGGCATCGAGAAGGGCGCCTTCCTCGCCATGTACTTCGCCGACCGCGCCGTGGTCGTGGTCAATCCGGAAGTGAGCTCGGTGCGCGACTCCGATCGCATCCTCGGCCTGCTTGCCAGCAAGACCCGCCACGCCGAGCAGGGCGGCCGGGTGAAGGAACACCTGCTGCTGACCCGCTACAGCCCGCAGCGCGTGGCCGACGGCGACATGCTCTCGATCGCCGACGTGCAGGAGATACTGGGCCTGGAGGTGCTGGGCGTCATCCCCGAATCGCCCGGCGTGCTGCAGTCGTCCAACTCCGGCGTGCCGGTGATCCTGGACGAGGCCTCGCAGGCCGGCCAGGCGTACGAGGATGCGGTCGCGCGCCTGCTGGGGGAAAGCCGACCCATGCGGTTCACCCAGGTGGAAAAGAAGGGCCTGTTCTCCAAGCTGTTCGGCGGTTGAGGGAGGAATGACCATGGGACTGTTCGATTTCCTGCGCAGCCGGCCGAAGAACACCGCCTCGACCGCCAAGGAGCGCCTGCGCATCATCGTGGCGCAGGAGCGCAGCACCCGCGGTGGCCCTGACTACCTGCCCCTGCTGCGGCGCGAGCTGCTCGAGGTCATCCGCAAGTACGTCAGCGTCGACATCGACGCGGTGCAGGTGCAGCTGGAGAAGGACGGCGAGCACGACGTACTCGAACTCACTGTCACCCTGCCCGACAAGCCGGGCGCGGTCGCCGATGGTGGCGACTGAACCACGGCTGGTGGAAGCAGCCGGGGCGCATGGGCATGCAGGGCAGGACGTGCCATGCGGGACCGTCGAGTCGCCGATGGCCGATGAGTCCGGCGTCGTGCGCCTGGCCGATATCGACTTCGCCGCGGCGGCCCGCCTGCTCGCCGACTTCGGCCTCGAACTCGTCCGCGTGGAAACCGGCGAGCCGATCCCCGGCAGCTACTGGGGCGAAAGCGAGGCCGGCATCATCGGCAACCGCGTGCATGCGCGCAGCGACACCCCGGTGCACTCCCTCCTGCACGAGGCCTGTCACCTGATCGTGCTGCCGCCGGAACGGCGCGCGAAGGTGCACACGGACGCCACCGACTCCGTTGCGGAGGAAGACGCCGCCTGCTACCTGCAGATCGTCCTGGCCGACCGGCTGCCTGGCGTCGGCCGGCTGCGCCTGATGGCGGACATGGACGCCTGGGGCTACAGCTTCCGCCTTGGCTCGGCCCGGACCTGGTTCGAGCAGGACGCCGAGGACGCCCGCGCCTGGCTGATCGCGCACGATTTGCCGACCGCGTGACGGCCTCGCCCGCGGGAGCCACCCCGCCGGCGAAACGCCCTCGCGAGACCCCTCGTCGCTGGAGCGGCTCCCGCATCGGGACACTGTATCGACCCGATCGGGCGAGCGCGCTTGCGCCGCAGCCGGGGCGGGCTTAGCCTGCGCAGCCTCGGCCCTACCGGCCTTGCGACCTGGAGAATCCCGTGAAGATCGAACGCGCCCCGCTCGCCGGCGCCCTTGCTGTTGCCCTGGCCCTGCTCGCCGGCTGCGCGCCGTCCGGCAGCGACACCCCGGCCGCGCCCGCGGCGGACGCCACGCCCACGGCGGCGCAGGCCGATGCCTTCGTGGCCGAGGTCAACCAGGCGATCCGCACCGAGTACCCGGAAGTGGCTTCGGCCCAGTGGGTTTCGGTGACCTACATCAACGGCGACACCCAGATGCTGGCGGCGAAGGCCAACGAGCGCAGCCTGGGCAAGCTGGGCGAGCGCATCGAACAGTCCAAGCGCTTCAGCGGCGTGCAGCTCTCGCCCGACACCGCGCGCGGCCTGCACCTGCTCAAGCTGCAGGCGCCGATGCCGGCGCCCAAGGATCCGGCCAAGCTCAGCGAGCTGACCCAGATCGCGACCCGCATGGAAGGCGCCTACGGCGCCGGCCGCCACTGCACCGGCGAAGGCGAGGCCAAGGTCTGCCGCGAACTGGGCGAACTGGAGACCGTGCTGCGCACCTCGCGCGACCATGATGCCCAGCTCGACGCCTGGGCCGGCTGGCATACGATCTCCCCCGCCTACCGCGCCGATTACACCCGCTTCGTGGAGCTGGTGAACGAGGGCTCACGCGAGCTCGGCTTTGCCAACACCGGCGAACTGTGGCGCTCCGGCTACGACATGAGCCCGGCCGAGTTCGAGGCCGAAGCCGACCGCCTCTGGGACCAGGTCAAGCCGCTCTACCAGGACCTGCAGTGCTACGTGCGCGGCAAGCTGGAGCAAACCTACGGCGAGAAGGGCTCGGTCGACGGCATGATCCCGGCCCACCTCACCGGCAACATGTGGGCGCAGCAGTGGGGCAACATCTGGGACCTGGTCGAACCCTACAAGGGCGCCGGCAGCCTCGACATCACCGCCGGCCTGGTCAAGCAGGGCTATGACGCCGAGAAGATGGTGCGCAAGGCCGAGGAGTTCTACACCTCGCTCGGCATGCCGGCCCTGCCCGCCTCGTTCTACGAGAAGTCGCAGCTGGTCAAGCCGCGCGACCGCGACGTGGTCTGCCACGCCAGCGCCTGGGACATGAACTTCCAGGGCGACGTGCGCATCAAGATGTGCATCCAGCCCACCGAGGACGAGTTCACCACGATCTACCACGAGCTCGGCCACATCTATTACTACCTGGCCTACAACCACCTGCCGCCGCTGTTCCAGTCCGGCGCGCACGACGGCTTCCACGAGGCGATCGGCGACACCATCGTGCTGGCGATGACCCCGCAGTACCTGGCCTCGATCGGCCTGGTCGACGAGCCGACCACCTCGCAGGAGGCGCTGATCAACAGCCAGCTGCGCATGGCCCTCGACAAGGTCGCCTTCCTGCCCTTCGGCAAGCTGATCGACCAGTGGCGCTGGGCCGTGTTCGACGGCCGCGTCGCGCCGGCCGACTACAACAAGGCCTGGTGGGAGCTGCGCGCCAAGTACCAGGGCGTGGCCCCGCCCAGCCCGCGCGGTGAGGAGTTCTTCGACGCCGGCGCCAAGTACCACGTGCCGGGCAACACCCCGTACACGCGCTATTTCCTCTCGCACATCCTGCAGTTCCAGTTCTACAAGGCGCTGTGCGACGCCGCCGGACACCAGGGCCCGCTGCACACCTGCAGCTACTACGGCAACACCGAGGCCGGCGCAAAGTTCTGGGCGATGCTGCAAAAGGGCCAGGGCCAGCCTTGGCAGAAGACCATGGCCGAACTGACCGGCGGCGAGCAGATGGACGCCAGCGCCATCCTCGACTACTTCGCGCCGCTGCAGACCTGGCTGAAGGAGCAGAACGCCGGCAAGACCTGCGGCTGGTAAGCGGCGATCGTGCGTGCGAGGCGTCGCGGTGCACGTCGCGGCGGGCTCTCCGGGCGGAGGCATCGCGCTGGACGAAGCAAGAAGGCCGAAGCCCGCGCGCTGGCAGCAGCGGGCTTCGGCCGGAAACCAAAGGCGCGGCGGCGGCGACCATCCCTGGCCCGCCGCCGCGCGTCACGTCCCGCAACACGCGAAACGCCGAGCCCGAGCGCCAAGGATTCCGGGGGGGGCCATGCGCGGGGGCTCTACCTGATCTACTCGTAACGCGAAGGCGGAATCGATCACGGCGAGACGGCTGGGTCGCCATGACGCCTTCCTACGCCACCGGGCACCGCATCCCACGGCGCCGAGCGGCCGTTCCGAAGCAGGGCTCACGCTCAGCCGGAGGGGCAGGAGATCTGCGTGAATGCGGTGTCCTGCGCCCCATTCGGCGCGGTCACCGTGACGGTCAGCACGCGGCCGGCGCCGCGGCTCCCGCAGCCCACGTCGCGCACGGGGCCGCCCTGGAACGGAAGGTCGAGCGCCTCGACTCCCGCATCCAGCACCCAGTCGTAGGAGAGATCGCCCTGCGGCCAGGCTTCGCAGCGGAAACGACCGATCTGCCCGCTGACTGGGCTGCAGACGATGAACGATGGGCTGGGGCCGAGTTTCGACTCCTCCACGACGCAGGTATTGCGCACCGAGCAGCCGCTCAATGGACCGAGTCCGTCTGCGTAGATCAGCTCGAACGTCTGCGACGGACACATGCCGTCGGGACCGGGCTCCTGGCAATCATCGGCGTTGGCGGAGGCTGAACAGCAAAGGGCCAGGAGCAGGCAAGCGGGAATGCGGATGGTCTTGAGGACGTGCATGGAAGCCTCCGGTGGCTGAGTCGTGCTGTAGGTGCACATCACTCAACTCGGCGCCCGGCAACGGACGCGATCACCGCCCGTCCGGGTGAGTGGGGCTTACCGCGTTTAGTCCGCCGGTCCGCTTCCTCCCAACGGTTTTCCGCCGGCCGGTATCGCCTCCGCGGCGGCGCAAAGATCGGCCATCCACCCCGGCCTTGAAGCTTCGACCGCGCATCCGGCGGCGCCGCTCACCGCAGTCAGCGCGCCCGACCAGCGTGCATCGGCCGGGTCGCTGCCACGAACCTCCTGAAGCACGATCCAGGCCTGTTCCGGCCTCCCCACGAGCCCCAAGTGGACTGCCAGAGCGGCACCGAAGCGTCGGACCAGCGCCGAGTCCGCACCGCCGCGCGCCTGCGCGATGCGCAACGCTTCGCGATACAGTGCTTCCGCCTCTTCCGGCGCCTCACCGAGTTCGCGCAGGATTTCAGCAGCGTTGTAAGCGTTACGGGCAACGTTGATGTGATCCGCCCCGAGACGCTCGCGGAATATTTCGAGGCTGTTTCGGTAGTGCTCGTAGGCCTCGCGCTTGCGACCCATGCGCGACAGCACAAGACCCGCGCTCATCTCGATGACCGCTTCGGGCGAGCTGCGCGCCCCGAACGCAGCGGGCACGCGCTCCAGGAGTATTCGTGCCTCGTTCCAGGCATCCTCCAGCCGCCCGGACTCGCGCAGCG
>JANJTY010000308.1 GCA_024710865.1 Lysobacteraceae bacterium
GTCTCGGTCGCCAGCACGTTCTGGTGGCGGAACTGCTCGGTGCCGAAACGGAAGTTCGCGTTGTTCGGGAAATCGACCTGGATCTGCGGCTGCTGGGCGAAGACCTGCGGCACGCTGGCGTAGTCGCGGTAGGAAACGCGCGCTTCAGTGCTGAAGCTGTCGGTCCAGTCGCTGTAGAGCTCCACGACGTAGTTGTCGAACTCCTTCGCCTGGTTGTACCAGTAGCTGGACAGCGAGAAGAAGTTGTTGCCGAAGCCAGGCAGGATGGCTTCCGACTGCTCGGTGGTCGAGAAGCGGAACGCAGCGCGGTGGTTGTCGTTGATGTTCCAGTCGACGCGCGCGAGCCAGGTTTCAACCTCAGTGGAGCCTGCATCCTGAACAAGCGAGCCGGGCTCGATGCCATAGCCACGCGCGATGGTGCTGACCGCGTCGATATCGGCCTGGGTGATACGGGTTCCAAATGGGCCGCCGCCGAGGTCAGGGAAAACGCCCTTGAGCACGCTCTTGTCGTAGTTCAGGAAGAAGAACAGCGTGTCCTGCACGATCGGGCCGCCGAAGGTGGCACCGTAGCTGTACTCCTCCTGGAAACCGTTGAAGTTGACGCCACGGTCGTCCGTCTCGCGCACCCAGTCGCCGTCACGGTAGGTGCCATAGACCGAGCCGGCAAACTCGTTGGTGCCGGACTTGGTCACCGCATTGATGTTGGCGCCGGTGTAGCCGCGCTGGTCGACATCGTAGTTGGCGATGTTGACCTGGACCTGCTCGATCGCGTCGAGCGAAATCGGCTGGCGCAGGGTCGGCAGGTTGTTGGACTCCAGGCCGAAGGTGTCGTTGGTGGTGACCGAGTCGATCGTGACCGAGTTGAAGCGCGAGTTCTGTCCGAGGGCCGAGATCTCGGAGCGCTCCTTGTCGGTCTGCGAGATGCGCGGATCGAGGCGGACGTAGTCCTGCAGGTCGCGACGGATCGACGGCAGGGACCTGATGGTCTCCTCGCCGATGTTGGTGCCGGCGCCCATGCGATCCGGGGCGAAGATCTCGGAACCGCCGCCCGCGATGACTTCGATGGTCTCGAGGTCGGTGGCTTCGGCCGACAGGGCGAGGTTGACGTTGCCGGTCTCGCCGAGCAGCAGGAACACGTTCTCCTGCTGCGCGCCGCGGAAGCCCGCGGGCGTGGTGGAGACGGTGTACGGACCACCCACGCGCAGGCCGCGCGCGATGAAGCGACCGTCCTCGCCGGTGACGGCGCGGCTCGTGGTGCCGGACGGGGTGTGCACGATCAGCACCTCCGCGCCGGAAACCGGCTCACCGCCGGACGAGGTGATACGGCCACTCAGCGCCGAGGTGGTGGACTGCGCGAAGGCAGGCACCGCCAGCAGCGAGAGCAGAAGCATCAGCAGAAGCTGGACTCCAGTTCGCTTGATCATCGTTCTATGCCCTTGTTTGCGTTGAAAAACTCTTGCGACATCCTGCCGCATACCGGCCGCGGGGGCGCGCCCGCCCTGATGGCCACCGGGCCGGACGAACGAAAAGGACACCCCCGTTGAGCACGCGCGGCACGCCGACAGGCATTGGCGCGTTAACCCCAGTTTAACAGCAATGGATGACAGATTTGTAACCTGCGTCATGCTCCGGCGATTGCGCCAACCCCACCCAGGTAGCGCTCGCGGCGCGCCGGACGCAGGCGATCGAGGTCGAGCCGGACCAGGCCGTCGACGCAGTGACCAAAACCGGGGTCCACGCCGAAGGCGAGGAAGCGGACACCATCGGGCTCGCACAGGTCGAGGTACTGCCGGTACAGCACCGGCAGACGGGTACCCAGCGCGTCCAGGCGCCGGCGCAGCGCGGCACCGGCCGCCACGGCGTCAAGACGATCAAAGGCCAGGTGCGCTGCCTGCGTAAACGCGATGCCCGGCTGGAAGGGATTGCGCGCGCGCGCCAGGCCCTCGCGGTCGCCGAAGTAGCGCTCGTGGTAGGCGACGATCCAGGCCCGGGCCTCCTCCGGCAGGCGCGCCGACAGACTGACCGGACCGATCAGGTGACGGACGTGCGGGTGTCGACGCAGGTACGCGCCGATGCCCTGCCACAGGTAGTCGAGACTGCGGCTGCCCCAATGGCGCGGCGCGACGAAGCTCCGGCCCAGCTCCAGTGCCTGCGGCAGAAAGGCCTGGGCCGCCGGGCGGTAGTCGAACAGCGAGGCCGAGTACACGCCGTCCAGGCCGCGCGCGGGCAGGATCCGGCCGACTTCGCCAAGGCGGTAGGCCCCGACGATCTCCAGGTTTGCCGCGTCCCACAGCACCATGTGTCGATACCAGGCATCGAACGCGTCCAGATCGCGGCGCAGGCCCGTGCCCTCGCCAATGCGGCGGAAACTGAGTTCGCGCAGGCGACCGATCTCGCGCAGCGCAGGGCTCTCGGGATCGGCATCGAGCAGGATGATCTGGCGGCCGTCGCGGGTCTCGCCAAGGCGCTCGCCCGCCTCCAGCGCGCGGCGCACGCGCAACGGTTCTTCCGGGTGGGCGACGGCGCAGGTGGTCGCGAACATCGGCGGCTTGCGCCGCGGCAGGCGGTAGACGTGCCGACGCATGTGCGCGGCCACACGCGCGGGGGGCACTCCGACCACGGCCAGGGCCGAAGGCGGTATGGCCTGCCCAACGCAGAGGTCGACGCTGTTCCGCTCGGCCGACAGCATTTCGCGCGGCAGCAGCAGGGTCGCAAGCGGCTTGCCCAGCAGCGACAGGCCGTAGAAGGCGGACGAATTGCGCGCGCTGATGTGCACCGGAAGTACCGGAGCGCCACTGCGGCGCGCCATGCGCAGGAAGCCATCGCTCCAGGCGCGGTCGCGCACCCCGCCGGGACGCAGCCGGCTGACCTCGCCGGCGGGGAACAGGATCAGGACCTGCTCCTGTTCCAGCGCGCGGTAGGCCGCGCGCAGGCCCGTGCCGACCCGACCCGCGCCGCCGGAGAACACGTCCAGAGGCAGCAGCAGCGGGCGCAGGGGCTCGATGCCGCGCAGGACCTCATTGGCCAGGATGCGCACGTCGCGCCGAACCGACCCGACCAGATGCAGCAGCGCCAGGGCGTCGATCGCGCCGAGCGGGTGGTTGGC
>JANJTY010000312.1 GCA_024710865.1 Lysobacteraceae bacterium
AACTGTGCGAACGCGGGCTCGTCCCGGACGCGCTTACCCGTCACGGAATCCGGCGCCTTTGCGCGCAGCGCCTGCGCGAGGAGGGCGCGACGGATCCCGAACGTGCCGGCGAGCGCTTCGAGCGGCTTCTGGCCGAGCTGCGCCAGAGCCCGATCGCGATCGAGACCGAGGCCGCGAACGAACAGCACTACGAGGTTCCGGCACGCTTCTTCGAGCTGTGCCTGGGCAAGCGCCTCAAGTACTCAAGCTGCTATTACCGCTCGGGTACGGAGACGCTGGACGAAGCTGAAGATGCCATGCTGGCACTCTACGGGGAGCGCGCCGGGCTGGCCGATGGACAGGAGATCCTGGAACTCGGCTGCGGCTGGGGCTCGCTCACCCTGTGGATGGCCGAGCGTTATCCGAATGCGCGCATCCTTGGCGTGTCCAATTCGAACAGCCAGAGAGCGCACATCCTCGCCCAGGCGGCGTCACGGGGCCTGCGCAACCTTGAAATCCAGACTTGTGACGTGAACCGACTGAGCCTGGACCGACGCTTCGACCGCATCGTCTCGATCGAGATGTTCGAGCACCTGCGCAACTACCGCAGCCTGTTCGAGCGCATCAGCGGGTGGCTGCAGCCCGACGGCAGGCTCTTCGTGCACATCTTCTGCCACAAGAGCCTCATGTACCCGTTCGAGACCGAGGGCGAGGACAACTGGATGGGTCGGCATTTCTTCACCGGTGGACTGATGCCGTCGGCCGACACCTTCGCGCATTTCCAGGAGCACCTTCGCATCGAGCAACGCTGGCTGCTGCCGGGAACCCACTACGAACGCACCGCCAACCACTGGCTGGCCAACCAAGACCATCACCGCGCTGCGGTGATGTCCGTACTTCGCGAGGCCTACGGCGAGCGCGAAGCGCGCCGCTGGTTCCAGCGCTGGCGCATGTTCTGGATGGCGTGCGCCGAACTGTTCGGCTATGAGGACGGACAGCAGTGGCTCGTCGCGCACTACCGCTTCGCCCGCGCTGATCAAGCCTGAGTCGGGACCGCGTAGCGAGGAAAGAGCGCCATCTGGTCGGTGGCGCGGAGATGAAGAGTCCGACGACGGACACCCCAAAAACAAAACCCCCGCCAGGCGGGGGTTTTGCTTTCTGACGGTTGCGAAGCGCTTATTCGGCGGCTTCGGCAGCGACCTGCGGGCGATCCATCAGCTCGACGTAGGCCATCGGCGCGTTGTCGCCGGCGCGGAAGCCGCACTTGAGGATGCGCAGATAGCCGCCCGGACGCTCGCGGAAGCGCGGACCCAGCTCGACGAAGAGCTTGCCCACGGCCTGCTTGTCGCGCAGACGCGCGAACGCAAGCCGACGGTTGGCCACGCCGTCCGTCTTCGCGAGCGTGATCAGCGGTTCCGCCACGCGGCGCAGTTCCTTGGCCTTGGGCAGGGTGGTACGGATCAGCTCTTCCTTGATCAGCGAAGCGGCCATGTTGCGGAACATGGCTTCGCGATGCGAGCTGGTGCGGCTGAACTTGCGTCCGGATTTCTGGTGGCGCATGGTGTGGTTTCCTTAAATTTCGCTTCGGCTCAGCCGAGCATGCCCTGCTGCAAACCGGCCGGCGGCCAGTTCTCCAGCTTCATGCCCAGGGACAGCCCGCGACTGGCGAGGACGTCCTTGATTTCGGTGAGCGACTTCTTGCCGAGATTCGGGGTCTTGAGCAGCTCGACTTCCGTCTTCTGCACCAGATCGCCGATGTAGTAGATGTTCTCGGCCTTGAGGCAGTTGGCGGAACGAACCGTGAGCTCAAGGTCGTCGATCGGACGCAGCAGGACCGGATCGACGCCAGCAGCAACCGGCTTGCTCGCACCGCGGTCGCGGTGGCTGAAGTCGCCGAACACTGAAAGCTGGTCGGCCAGGATGTCAGCTGCCTGGCGCACCGCATCCTCGGCATCGATCGTGCCGTTGGTCTCGATGTCCAGCACCAGCTTGTCAAGGTCGGTACGCTGCTCGACGCGAGCCGCCTCGACGGCATAGGCGACGCGGCGCACCGGACAGAAGCTGGCGTCCAGCATCAGTCGACCGATGGCGCGCGACTCCTCGTCCGGGCGACGGCGGGAAGCGGCCGGCTGATAGCCGAAGCCCTTCTCGATCTTCAGCCGCATGTTGATGCCGCTGTCCTTGGTCAGGTGGCAGATCACATGCTCGGGGTTGACGATCTCGACGTTGTGGTCGGTCTTGATGTCGCCCGCCGTCACCACGCCCGCACCCTGACGCTGCAGGGTGAGCACGGTCGAATCGACCGAGTGCATGCGAATGGCGACGTCTTTGAGGTTGAGCAGGATCTCGATCACGTCCTCCTGCAGGCCCTCGACCGTGGTGTACTCGTGCAGCACGCCGTCGATCTCGACTTCAGTGATGGCGAAGCCGGGGATCGAGGACAGCAGCACGCGGCGAAGGGCATTGCCGAGGGTGTGGCCATAGCCACGCTCCAGCGGCTCCAGCACGACCTTGGCGCGGTTCGGAGCGAGGCGTTCGATGTTGGGGCCGCGCGGACGCAGCACCTGGGTTGCGGTTACCGACATTGTCAGCGTCTCTCCTGGAGGGTTACTTCGAGTACAGCTCGACGATCAGCGCTTCGTTGATGTCGGACGGCAGGTCCGAGCGCTCCGGAACCGACTTGAACACTCCGGCGAACTTCTTGGAGTCGACTTCCATCCAGCCCGGGACAAGATCCATCTCGGAAGCGACATTCAGCGCTTCCTGCACGCGCAGCTGGCGCTGGGCCTTCTCGCTGAGGGTGATGGAATCGCCCGCCTGGACCTGGTACGAGGGCAGGTTGACCGGCTTGCCGTTCACCAGCACGCCGCGGTGCGAAACCAGCTGGCGAGCCTGCGGGCGGGTGACCGCGAAACCCATGCGGTAGACGACGTTGTCGAGACGCTGCTCGAGGAGCTGCAGCAGGGTCTCGCCCGTGTTGCCCTTGCGGGTGGAAGCCTTCTTGTAATAGTTGCGGAACTGGCGCTCAAGCAGGCCATAAATGCGCTTGACCTTCTGCTTCTCGCGCAGCTGCACGGCGTAATCCGATAGCTTGCCCTTGCGGGCAGCGCCGTGCTGGCCGGGCTTCTGCTCGAGCTTGCACTTGGAGTCCAGCGCGCGCGCCGGGCTCTTGAGACTGAGGTCGGCGCCTTCGCGGCGCGCCAGCTTGCAGGTGGGACCGAGGTAACGTGCCATGATCTTCTAACTCCCTTCCGCCTTAGACGCGGCGCTTCTTGGGCGGCCGGCAGCCGTTGTGGGGAATCGGGGTCACATCGATGATGTTGGTCACCTTGTACCCGACGTTGTTGAGCGCGCGCACCGCGGATTCGCGGCCGGGACCGGGGCCCTTGATGCGCACTTCCAGGGTCTTCAGACCGTAGTCCAGCGCGGCCTTGCCGGCTTTCTCGGCGGCAACCTGGGCGGCGAACGGCGTAGACTTACGCGAACCGCGGAAGCCGGCACCGCCGGAGGTCGCCCAGCTCAGCGCGTTACCCTGGCGATCGGTCAGGGTGATGATGGTGTTGTTGAAGGACGCGTGCACGTGCGCGATGCCGTCGGTGACGACGCGCTTGATCTTCTTCTTCGGGGTCTTGGGAGCTGGCTTGGCCATGACGGGTCCTTACTTCTTGATCGCGCGACGGGGACCCTTGCGGGTGCGCGCATTGGTGCGGGTGCGCTGGCCGCGCAGCGGCAGGCCGCGACGGTGACGCAGGCCGCGGTAGCAGCCAAGGTCCATCAGGCGCTTGATGCTCATGCCGACTTCGCGACGCAGGTCGCCTTCGACGGTGAACTTGGCCACCTCGGCACGCAGCCGCTCGACCTCGGGCTCGGAAAGGTCACGGATCTTTGTTTCCGCGGCGACGCCGGCGGACGCGCAGATCTGCTTGGACCGCGTCCGGCCGATTCCAAAAATGCTCTGAAGCCCGACCCAGACATGCTTCTGGACGGGAAGGTTGACACCCGCAATGCGCGCCATTAGGCGATCTCCGAATCTGATTACCGCAGGGAATCAGAAATTGTACAGTGGCTTCGTGGACAAATGAAGCCCCCGCCCGACAAAGCTCGGGCGTGGAGGCGGCACGGGTTGCAAGTGCCCGTGCTCCGGCAGGTCTGGCGCGAAGCCGCCACAAGAACTGCCCTTCGGCTCGATCCTCCCGAAGGGAGGACGCTGAGGCCTTTCCCGGCCAGGCGCGCGGACCGTGGGCCGCGAGCATCCAGCGCCGTCCTGGCGCCGGGTTGGAACTTCGTCAACCGCGCGTCAGACCGCCGCGCGAGCCGCCCTTGAGGTTGGCCTTCTTGAGCAGGCTTTCGTACTGATGCGACATCAGATGGGCCTGGATCTGCGCGGTGAAGTCCATCACCACGACCACCACGATCAGCAGCGAGGTGCCGCCGAAGTAGAACGGTACCGCCCAGCCCATGCGCAGGAACTCCGGCAGCAAGCAGACCGCGACCAGGTAAATCGCGCCCGCGGTGGTCAGCCGGGTCAGCACGCCGTCGATGTAGTCCGCCGTGGCGCGGCCCGGGCGGATGCCAGGGATCAGCGCCCCGGACTTCTTGAGGTTCTCAGCGGTTTCCTGCGAGTTGAACACCAGTGCGGTGTAGAAGAACGCGAAGCCGACGATGAGGGCGCCGTAGAGGAACAGGTAGAGCAACTCACCCGGCTGCAGCGCGTTGGCGATCTGCTGCAGGACGCCGATCTCGCTTCCTTCGCCGAACCAGCTCACCGCGGTGGCCGGGAACATGATCAGGCTGGACGCGAAGATCGCAGGGATCACGCCTGACATGTTGAGCTTGAGCGGAAGGTGTGAGCTCTGGTTCATGTAGGCCTGGCGCCCGCCCTGGCGCCTGGCGTAGTTCACCGTAATGCGGCGCTGTCCGCGTTCGATGAAGACCACGATGTAGATGACCGCGAGCACCAGCGCGAACAGCACGATGGCCGTCAGCGGCCCCAGCTCGCCATTTTGCACCTGCTGCAGGGTCTGGAAGAACGCGCTGGGAAGCCCGGCCACGATGCCGGCGAAAATGATGATCGAGATGCCGTTGCCGATGCCGCGCTCGGTGACCTGCTCTCCCAGCCACATCAGGAACATGGTTCCCGCGGTCAGGGCGACCACCGCGGTCAGGACGAAGCCCGGACCCGGCGCGAACACGACGGGAATGCCCGAGCCGGCACCCTGCGACTGCAGCGCGGTCGCGACGCCAGCCGCCTGGAACGCGGCGAGGAAGACGGTGCCGTAGCGCGTGTACTGGGTCAGCTTGCGCCGACCGCTCTCGCCTTCCTTGCGCAGCGCCTGCAGGCTCGGGAACACCTGCGAGCAGAGCTGCACGATGATCGAGGCGGAGATGTAGGGGACAACGCTGAGCGCGAACAGGCTGAATCGCTCCAGCGCGCCGCCCGAGAACATATTGAACAGATCGACGATGGTGCCGCTTTGCGACTCCATCAGGCGCAGCATCGCGTCGGGATCGACCCCCGGCACCGGGATGAAGGTGCCGAGACGATAGACGATGAGCGCACCCAGCACGAACAGCAGCCGCTGGCGCAGTTCGGTGAACTTGGCCATGCCGCCGAGAGCTCCGGCGCCACCTGTCGTCGATTTGCTCACGTCTTACTCCACGCTGCCGCCGGCGGCCTCGATCGCGGCGCGAGCGCCGGCCGTGACCAGCACGCCTTTCAGCGCGACCTTGCGGGTCAGCTCGCCCTTCTTCACCACCTTTGCCTGTCGGGCCGAGGTCGGTACCAGGCCGGCCTCGCGCAGGACGGCGAAGTCGATGGTGTCGGCGCCGATGGCGTCGAGCTTGTAGAGCAGCACTTCAGCCGTGTCCTTGCCGAGCTTGGAACGGAAGCCGACCTTGGGCAGGCGACGCTGCAGCGGCATCTGGCCGCCCTCGAAGCCAGCCTTGATCTTGCCCTTGCCGGCGCGGGCAAAGGAACCCTTGTGGCCGCGGCCGCAGGTCTTGCCAAGGCCCGAGCCGATGCCACGACCGACGCGGGTGCGCTCGCGGCGCGCGCCGTCGGCAGGCTTGATGGTGTTCATTCGCATGATTCTGTCTCCTTGGACCGAGCTCAGGCTTCGACCCGGACCAGGTAGTGGACCTGGTTGATCAAGCCGCGCACGGCCGGGGTGTCCTGCAGTTCGCGGACGTCGTTCAGCTTGTTCAGGCCAAGTGCCCGCACCGAAAGGCGATGGCGCTGCTGGCAGCCGCGCAGACCCTTCACCAGGCGCACTTTGACCGTCTTGGCTTCGGTGTTGTTAGCCATTGCCCAGGATCTCCTCGACCTTCTTGCCGCGCTTGGCGGCGATGTTGGACGGCGAGTGCATCGCCGACAGGCCCTTGATGGTGGCGCGCACAAGGTTGATCGGATTGCGCGAACCGACGGCCTTCGCCAGGACGTTCTTGACGCCTACCGCTTCCAGCACGGCGCGCATGGCACCTCCAGCGATCACGCCCGTACCTTCGGAAGCTGGCTGCATGAAGACACGCGCGGCGCCGTGTCCAGCCTTGACCGGGTGCCAGAGCGTCCCGTTGTTGAGGTCAACGCTTACCATGGCGCGACGGGCGTACTCCATCGACTTCTGGATGGCCACCGGCACTTCCCGCGCCTTGCCATACCCGAAACCGACCTTGCCCGAACCGTCGCCGACGACGGTCAGCGCGGTGAAGGTGAACTGGCGTCCACCCTTGACCGTCTTGGACACGCGATTGACGGCAACCAATTTTTCCAGCAGCCCATCGCCGCTGTCGCGATCATTCATGCTCATATGCTTGTCTCGATGGCTCAATGCTTACGGCCGTGCGGCCGCTTATGGTTGTGTTTGACGCGATCCCGACGGGATCAGAACTGCAGACCGGCCTCGCGGGCGGCCTCAGCCAGGGCCTTGATGCGGCCGTGGTAGCGGTAGCCGGAACGATCGAAGGCGATCTTGGTGATACCGGCCTGGAGCGCGCGCTCGCCGATGGCCTTGCCCACGCGGGCGGCGGCCTCGATGTTCTTGCAGCTCTTGAGCCCGGACTTGAGTTCGGCTTCGACCGTCGAGGCGGCGGCCAGAACCTGGTCACCACCGGCAGTGAAGACCTGCGCGTAGATGTGCTGCCCGGAGCGCAGGACCGACAAGCGCGGCACGCCGAGTTCGCGGATGTGCGCGCGGGTCGAGCGCGCACGGCGCTGGCGGGCGATTTTCTTTTCCATGACTGTGTACCTTGAAGTAAGCGAGGTTCGAGAAGAGCGCTCCAGGCCCGGAGGTGCGGCTTAGGCCTTCTTCGCTTCCTTCTGGATGATGCGCTCGCCGCGGTAGCGCACGCCCTTGCCCTTGTAGGGCTCCGGCGGGCGGAAGCCACGGATCTTGGCGGCGACCTCACCGACCTGCTGCTTGTCGGTGCCCTTGACGACGATCTCGGTCTGGGTCGGGGTCTCGATGCTCACGCCCTGCGGCGCCTTGAACAGCACCGGATGCGAGAAGCCGAGGCTGAGGCTGAGATCTCCCCCCTGCATGGCGGCGCGGTAACCCACGCCGACCAGATCCAGGCGACGCTCGAACCCCTCGGAAACGCCCTTGACCATGTTGGCGATGATCGCGCGGGCGGTTCCTGCCAGCGGAATGTTCTGGGCAGCAGCGGGGGCGACCTGAATCTCGCCGTTATCGATCTTGAACTCGACACCGCCCGGACGCGCCATCGACAGGGAGCCCTTGGGACCCTTGATGGTGAGCCGCTCGGCGGTGACGTTGAACTCGATGCCCTTCGGGAGGGCAATCGGCTTCTTGGCTACGCGGGACATCGTGAAGGCTCCTATCAGGCGACCAGGCAGACGACTTCGCCGCCCAGGCCGTTGGCACGGGCCTGCGCGTCGGTCATGACGCCCTTGGAGGTTGAAATGATGGCGACACCGAGACCGTTCAACACCTTCGGCAACTCATTCTTGCCGCGGTAGTGACGCAGACCCGAGCGCGACACGCGCTGCAGGCGCTCGATCACCGGCTTGCCCTCGAAGTACTTCAGGACGATCTCCAGCTCGACCTTGGCGCCGTTGCCGCTCGTGCTGGCGTCGAGGATGTAGCCCTCGTCCTTCAGCACCTTGGCGATGGCCAACTTCATCTTGGACGACGGCATCCTCACCGTCTGCTTGCCGACCGCCAGCGCATTCTTGATGCGCACCAGCATGTCGGCGATAGGATCAGTCATGCTCATTGAATTGCTACCTTGTTAGCACCGATATCCGCTAGAAAGCGGGGACTTGGGATTCGGGAGTCGGGATTCGTAGAAGCGGAAAGCTGAAGAGTGCGTGCTCTTGCGAATCCCGAATCACCAATCCCGAATCCCGGCGTTTCTTACCAGCTCGCCTTGCGCAGACCCGGAACGTCGCCGCGCATGGTCGCTTCGCGCAGCTTGTTGCGGCCGAGGCCGAACTTGCGATAGACGCCGCGCGAGCGTCCCGACAGGACGCAGCGGTTGCGCTGGCGTGAGGCCGAAGAGTCACGCGGCAGCTTCTGCAGCTTGACCGCGGCGTCCATCTTGTCCTCATAGGAAGCCGTCTGGCTCTTCAACACATTGCGCAGCGCGTCGCGCTTGGCGGCGTGCTTCTTCACCAGCTTGGTCCGCTTGATCTCGCGGTTCACCATCGAAGTCTTGGCCATCGTAGGAGCCTTTCGAATCAGTTGCGGAAGGGGAAGCTGAAGGCCTCGAGCAGCGCGCGGCCCTCGGCATCCGTCTTGGCGGTGGTGGCGATGGCGATGTCCATGCCACGCATGGCGTCGACCTGGTCGAAATCGATCTCCGGGAAGATGATTTGTTCCTTGACGCCCATGTTGTAATTACCGCGACCGTCGAACGAGCGCCCGGAAACGCCGCGGAAGTCGCGTACGCGCGGCAGGGAGATGCTGATCAGGCGGTCGAGGAACTCGTACATCTTGGCGCGGCGCAGGGTCACCTTGCAGCCGATCGGCCAGCCGTCGCGGATCTTGAAGCTGGCGACCGAAACGCGGGCCTTGGTCGTCACGGGCTTCTGGCCGGTGATCTTGGCCATGTCGGCCACCGCGTTTTCGAGGATCTTCTTGTTGCCCACCGCCTCGCCCACGCCCATGTTGAGCGTGATCTTGGTGATGCGGGGAACCTGCATCGGGTTCGTGTAGCCGAACTTCTCGGTCAGCTTCGGAACCACCTGGTCCTTGTAGAACTTTTCAAGCCGGGTCGTCATTGCGTCATTCCTCAGGCGTCGATCGCCTCACCGCTCGAGCGGAACACACGCACCTTGCGTCCATCCTCGAGCACCTTGAAGCCAACGCGCTCGCCCTTGCCGGTGGCCGGATTGAGCAGCATCACGTTGGAGATGTGGATAGGCGCCTCGCGCTCGATGATCCCACCAGGCTGGTTGGCCTGCGGGTTCGGCTTCGTGTGGCGCTTGACCAGATTGATGTTCTGCACCGCGACGCGATCGCCGATCACGCGCAGCACTTCACCCTTCTGGCCCTTGTTCTTTCCAGCGATCAGGATGACCTGGTCGCCCTTGCGGATACGGTTCATTTAATTCCTCTCCCGCTCAGAGCACTTCGGGCGCGAGCGAAACGATCTTCATGAACTTCTCGCCGCGCAGTTCGCGCGTCACCGGCCCGAAGATGCGGGTGCCGATCGGTTCATGCTTGTTGTTGAGCAGCACGGCAGCGTTTCCGTCGAAACGGATCAGCGAACCGTCCGGCCGGCGCACGCCCTTGCGGGTGCGGACGACGACAGCGTCGTAGACCTCGCCCTTCTTGACCTTGCCGCGCGGGATCGCGTCCTTGACGCTCACCTTGATGATGTCGCCGATGTGGGCGTAACGGCGCTTGGAGCCGCCGAGCACCTTGATGCACATCAGTTCCTTGGCGCCGCTGTTGTCCGCAGCGTCGAGGTAGCTCTGCATCTGGATCATGGTCTGTCCTCCTGCCCTTCCGTCACTGCACCGCGCGGGTCAGGATCTCGACCACGCGCCAGTTCTTGGTCTTGGACAGCGGCCGGCACTCGGCGACGCGAACCACGTCGCCTTCCTGGCAACGCCCTTCCTCGTCGTGCGCATGCAGCTTGGTCGAACGGCGGATGTACTTGCCGTAGAGCGCGTGCTTCACCTGGCGCTCGACCAGGACGGTCACCGTCTTCTGCATCTTGTTGCTGATCACGCGGCCTTCCAGCGTGCGCAGGGCCTTGCTGTTCTCGTTCATGGTGTCCGCCTTACTTCTGCGTGCCCAGCAGCTGCTTGATCTGCGCGATTTCGCGGCGGACCTTGCGGATCTGGTGGGTCTGGGTGAGCTGGCCGGTGGCCTTTTGCATGCGCATGGAGAACTGCTCCTTGCGCAGGTCCAGCAGCTGGGCCTTGAGCTGGTCGGGTGTCTTCTGACGCAGGTCCTTGATGTCCATTAGCGCACCGTGCGGGTCACGAAGGTGGTGAGGACGGAGAGCTTCGCGGCGGCCAGGCGGAATGCCTCGCGCGCGGTCTCCTCGGGCACGCCCTCGATCTCATAGAGCATGCGACCGGGCTGGATCGGAGCCACCCAGTACTCGACGTTGCCCTTACCCGAACCCATGCGGACCTCGATCGGCTTCTTGGTGATCGGCTTGTCCGGGAAGACTCGGATCCAGAGCTTTCCGCCGCGCTTGACGTGGCGGCTGATGGTGCGGCGGGCCGCCTCGATCTGGCGCGCGGTCAACTGCCCGCGGGTGGTCGCTTTGAGACCGAACTCGCCGAAGCTGACGGCATTGCCGCTCCAGCTCAGGCCCTCGTTACGGCCCTTGTGTACCTTGCGGTACTTCGTTCGCTTTGGCTGCAACATGGATTAATCCCTCGCTTCACGGCTGGGCTTGGAGGGACGCGACGGGCGCTCGCTGCGCTCTTCCGGCTTCTCCTGGCCCACCTGGGCGAAATCGAAGATCTCGCCCTTGTAGATCCATACCTTGATGCCGATGACGCCGTAGGTGGTGCGGGCTTCGGCAAATCCGTAGTCGATGTCTGCGCGCAGCGTGTGCAGCGGGACACGTCCCTCGCGGTACCACTCCGAACGCGCGATCTCTGCACCGTTCAGGCGACCGGCCACATTGACTTTGATGCCCAGGGCGCCGAGTCGCATCGCGTTGCCCACGGCGCGCTTCATCGCGCGGCGGAACATGATGCGGCGCTCAAGCTGCTGGGCGATCGACTCGGCCACCAGCTGCGCGTCGAGCTCAGGCTTGCGCACCTCGGACACGTTGATGTGCACCGGAACGCCCATCATCGCCGAGACGTCCTTGCGCAGCTTCTCGATGTCCTCACCCTTCTTGCCGATCACAACGCCCGGACGGGCGGTGTGCACGGTCACGCGGGCGGTCTTGGCCGGACGCTCGATCTGGATGCGGGAGACGCCCGCCTGTGCCAGACGCTTGCGGAGCATCTCGCGAACCTTCAGGTCGCCCTCAAGGTATTCGGCGTACTCGCGCTTGTTGGCGTACCACTTGGAGTTCCAGTCCTTGGAGATGCCAAGGCGGATTCCGACTGGATGAACTTTGTGACCCATCGTGCGTTCCCGGTTAGTTGCCAGAGCCCACAACCACAGTGATGTGGCTGGTGCGCTTGAGGATGCGCGTGCCGCGGCCCTTGGCACGGGCGGCAAAACGCTTGAGGACCGGACCTTCGTCCACGAAGATGCGCGCCACCGAAAGCTCATCGGCGTCGGCGCCCTCGTTGTTCTCGGCGTTCGAGACGGCGGACCACAGGACCTTGTAGATCATGTGGGCGGCCTTCTTGTCGCTGACCTTCAGCAGCTCCAGCGCCTTGCCTGCGGGCAGGCCGCGTACCTGGTCGGCCACGAGGCGCGCCTTCTGGGGCGAAATACGGGCGGTGCGGAGAATCGCTTTGGCGTCCATCGTCATTCCCCTTACTTGCCGGACTTCTTGTCGCCGCCGTGACCCTTAAAGGTCCGGGTGACGGCGAACTCGCCCAGCTTGTGACCGACCATGTTCTCGTTCACCAGCACGGGGATGTGGTTCTTGCCGTTGTGGATGGCGATCGTCAGGCCAACCATTTCCGGCAGTACCATGGAGCGACGCGACCAGGTCTTGATCGGGCGCTTGTTGTTGTTCTGGTTCGCGACCTCGACCTTCTTGGCCAGGTGATGGTCGACGAACGGACCTTTCTTCAAAGAGCGTGCCATAGCGCTTTCCTATCAGCCCCTGCGATCGCGCACGATGAACTTCTGCGTGCGCTTGTTGTTGCGGGTCTTGTAACCCTTGGCCGGCATGCCCCAGGGCGAAACCGGGTGCGGATTGCCCTGGCCCGCCTTGGCTTCGCCACCGCCGTGCGGATGGTCGACCGGGTTCATGGCGGCGCCACGCACGGTCGGGCGTACGCCGCGCCAGCGCTGAGCGCCGGCCTTGCCGAGCTTCTCAAGGCTGTGCTCGTCGTTACCGACTTCGCCGATGGTGGCACGGCACTCGGCCGGCACCTTGCGCATCTCGCCGGAGCGAAGGCGAAGGGTCGCGTAACCCTGCTCGCGCGCCACCAGCTGGGCGGAAGCGCCGGCAGCGCGCGCCAGCTGCGCACCCTTGCCCGGCTTCATCTCGATGCAGTGCACGGTCGAACCAA
>JANJTY010000415.1 GCA_024710865.1 Lysobacteraceae bacterium
CATCAGCAAGCAGAACTCGCTGATCGACTTCTCCGTGCTGGAAGGCTGCGTGCGCGAGGACCTCGACGTCTCGGCGGCGCGGCGCCTGGCCGTGGTCGATCCACTCAAGCTCGTGATCACCAACCTCGCGGCCGATCACGCCGAATCCATCGCCTTCCCCAACCATCCCAAGGACGAATCCTTCGGCAGCCGCGAGGCGCCGTTCTCGCCCGAGCTGTGGATCGAGCGCGAGGACTTCCAGGAGGTTCCGCCCAAGGGCTTCCATCGCCTGGTGCCCGGCGGCGAAGTGCGCCTGCGCGGCGTCGGCATCGTGCGCTGCGACGAAGTGATCAAGGACGGCGCCGCAGTGGTGGAAGTGCGCTGCAGCCTCGATGCGGAAACCCGCCCGGGGCGCGAAGGCGCGAACCGCAAGGTCAAGGGCACGATCCACTGGGTCTGCGCGCGCGGCGCGGTGCCGGCCGAGATCCGCCTCTACGACCGCCTGTTCAGCGTGCCCGACCCGGACGACGAGGCCGAGGGCAAGACCTACCGCGACCACCTCAATCCGGATTCGGTGCGTATCGTGCAGGGCTTCGTCGAGCCGGCCGCGGCCGACTGCGCGCCCGAGACGCGCTTCCAGTTCGAGCGGGTCGGCTTCTTCGTGGCCGACCGGCGCGACCATGCGCCGGGCCGGCCGGTGTTCAACCGCGTCGTGACCCTGCGCGACACCTGGGCCAGGTCCGCCGGTTGAGCCGCCGCGCCTGAGGGAGAACGCCATGCTGCTGCGCCTGTGTCTCGCCACCTGCCTGTTCCTCCTGGCCGCCTGCGCCGGCGGCAATCCGTCTCCGGCGCCGGCCACGCCCACCCCGGACGCCACGCCACCCGCCGCCGCACCGGCGCCCCAGCCTGCTGCGGAGCCAGCTGCGCCCGCACCGGTGGAGGGCGAGGTCGACCGCAGCTGCACGGTCGACGCCGACTGCACGGTCAAGAACGTAGGCAACTGCTGCGGCTACTACCCGGCCTGCGTCAACGTCGACAGCCCGACCTTCCCCGAGCAGGTGCAGGCGCGCTGCGAGCGCGAGGGGCTGTCCTCGGTCTGCGGCTTCCCCGAGATCCGCGCCTGCCAGTGCGTCGAGGGACGCTGCGCGGCGAAGTCCACGGGGCTGGACGCCCAGCTGTCGGTCGACTGATCGCCCCCGGAACTTCGGACCCGCGCAGGCTACACTCCCGCCCATGCTCTACGCCCAAGCCCATTTCACCCTGCCCGCCTGGATCCACGAGGCCGTCGACACCGCGCGCACCTACACCGGCGACGAGGCCAAGGTCGAGCTCGCCATCACGCTCTCGCGTCTCAACCTCGATCACGGCAGCGGCGGACCCTTCGGCGCCGCGGTGTTCGACGGCGAGGACCGCCTCGTCTCGGTCGGGGTCAACCGCGTGGTGCCGCAGACCTGCTCGGTCGCGCACGCCGAGATGATGGCCTACATGTGCGCGCAGCAGCGCCTGCAGCGCTACCGCCTGAACGAAGACGGCAGCCGCTTCGTGCTGGCCACCAGCGCCCAGCCCTGCTGCCAGTGCTACGGCGCCACGGTCTGGGCCGGCATCGACGCGTTGCTGATCGGCGCGCGCTCGGCCGACGTCGAGGAGCTGACCGAGTTCGACGAAGGCCCGCTGCCGGCCGACTGGGTCGGCGAGCTGGAAAAGCGCGGCATCGCGGTGCGCCGCGACATCCAGCGCGAGGCCGCGCGTGCCGTGCTGCGCCGCTACGGCGAGCAGGGCGGCCCGACCTACTGATGCCCGCCTTCGCGGCATGAACCCCGGCCTGCTGGCCTACTGCCGCGGCGGCTTCGAACCCGAGCTCGCGGCCGAACTGGGCGAGCGCGCCGGCGCCGCGGGCCTCGCTGGCTACGCGCGTACCGAGCGCGGCAGCGGCTTCGTGCTGTTCTGCACCGAGGACGCCGCCGCGCTCGATGCCACGCTGCCCTTCCACGCCCTGATCTTCGCGCGCCAGAAGCTGCGCGTGATCGCAGAACTCGCCCAGCTCGACCCGCGCGACCGCATCGGTCCGATCCTCGCCGCGTTGCCTGCGATGCGCTTTGGCAGCCTGGTGGTCGAGCACCCCGATTCGGACGCCGCCAAGCCGCTCTCCGGCCTGGCGCGCGCGCTCGGCAACGCGCTGCGCCCGGCTCTGCGCACGCGCGGATTCCTTACCGAAACCGAGAAGCCCACGCTCCACCGCCTGCATGTCTGCCTGCTGGCCGGCGATCATCTCCTGCTCGCCTGTTCGGAGCCGGCCGACAGCTCGCCCTGGCCGGGCGGCATCCCGCGCCTGAAACTCTCGCCGCAGGCGCCCAGCCGCTCGGCGCTGAAGCTGGAGGAAGCCCTGCTGACCCTGCTCGATGCCGACGAGCGCACGCGCTGGCTCAAGCCGGGCATGGCCGCGGCGGATCTCGGCGCCGCGCCCGGTGGCTGGAGCTGGGTGCTGGCGCGCCATGGCGTGCAGGTCACCGCGATCGACAACGGCCCGCTGGCCGAGACCGCCCTGGCCA
>JANJTY010000438.1 GCA_024710865.1 Lysobacteraceae bacterium
CGCCAGGTGTCTTTCTTCGGCGAACTGACCGCAGAGGAGATCGACCGTGTTGCCCGCTTCACCCGCGAGCGCCATCTCGAGAAGGGCGAAATCCTGTTCCAGCGCGGCGATCCCGTGCACGGCTTCTATTACGTCGTTTCGGGTCAGATGAAGCTCGCCGTGTCGTCCGCGCAGGGCAACGAAAAAGTCGTCGAGATCATCAGCCCGATGCACACCTTCGGCGAGGCCGTGATGTTTCTCAACCGTCCCTACCCGGTGTTCGCCGAAGCCCTCACCGCGACACAGCTGCTGCACATCGGCCAGGCGGTGGTGTCCGAGCTTATCGACCAGGATCCGGGATTCGCGCGCAAACTCCTCGCCGGCATGGCGATCCGCCTGCACGGCATGATCCAGGACGTCGAGACCTACTCGCTGCGCTCGAGCATGCAGCGGGTGATCGGCTACCTGCTGCAGCAGGTCGACGGCGAAAGCGAGGGTGTCTGCGACATCGCTCTGCCGACGAGCAAGCAGGTCATCGCCTCGCGGCTCAACCTGACCCCCGAAACGCTGTCGCGGATTTTTCACGACCTGTCCGACGCCGGACTCATTACGGTACACGGTAAACACATCTCCCTGCTGGACCCCGCCCGCCTGGCCCGCCATCAGGGCTGACCGGCACCCGCTGGCGGGGCTTTCGAGGGATTCTCGATGCGCCGGCCTTGGGTGACCTTGACAGGGGTCAATCGGGGCAGCGGCCCCGGCTCAGCTGCCGACCGGAGACAGGATCAGCGCTCGAGCACGTATTGCCCGGGCGCCCGTGCCAGTTCTGGAAACGCCGCGGACGCGGCCGGACGGGCGTCGACAAGGGCGCCGCAACGCGGCTTGAGCCAGGCCATCCAGTCGTTCCACCAGCTGCCCTCGTGCTCTTCGGCGTGCTTGCGCCAGTCGTCCGCCTTGTCGGTGCGTCGGGCAGCTGCAGCCCAGTACTTGCGCTTGGGCGGATTCACCGGCGGATTGACGATGCCGAGGATGTGGCCCGAACTGGACAGCACGAAACGACGCGGACCGGTGACGAGATTGTTGATGCGATACGCCTGCTCCCACGGCGCGATGTGATCGTCCTCGGCCCCCACCGCATACAGCGGCTGCACGATGCGGGAGAGGTCGATCGGCTGCCCCGAAATCGTCAGGCCATCCACTTCGATGAGGCGATTCTCGAGATATAGCTCGCGCAGGTACCACGCATGCATCGCATAGGGCATGCGCGTGGCGTCCATGTTCCAGTACAGCACGTCGAAGGGCGCAGGCGCCTCGCCGTACAGCCAGCCGTGCACGACGTAGTGCCAGATCAGGCTGTTGGAACGGAGCAGGCGGAAGGCGGAAGCCATTTCCTTGCCTTCGAGGAAGCCCTTGCGGGCCATGTTCTCGGAGAGATAGCGGACACTCGCCTCATCGATGAACACCTCGATATCGCCGGGACGATGGAAGTCGACCAGGGTCGTGAACAGCGTCCAGTCCGCCACCGGCACCTCGTCGGGCGGGAAGCGGCGATTCGCCCACGCCATGTACATCGCCAGGGCCGTGCCGCCGATGCAGTAGCCAACCGCGTGCACCTTGGCCGCGCCGGTGAAACTGCGGGCGGTTTCGACGATGGCGTGGACGCCCTCCTCCAGATAGCTGTCGAAGCTGACGTCGCGCATCGACTGATCGGGGTTCTTCCAGCTCGTGATGAACACGTCCAGCCCCTGATCCAGCAGGTAGCGGACCATGCTCTTCTTTGGCGTGAGATCGAGAATGTAGAACTTGTTGATCCACGGCGTGACGATCACGACCGGCTCGGCATGCACCTTCGGCTGCGTCGGTGCGTAGTGGATCACTTCCAGCAGCCGGCTGCGGAACACGACCGAGCCTTGGGTCGTGCCCAGCGTAACTCCCACCTGGAAATCGCCCGGACTGCTCAGGCGGATCTCGCCCGCCTCGAGGTCCGCGAGCATGTTGCGTACGCCTTCGGCGAGGCTCTCGCCCTTGGTCTCCATGGCCTTGCGGATGGCGACCGGGTTGGTCCAGAAGAAGTTGGTCGGCGCGACCGCGTTCAACCACTTCCGCCACCAGAAGGCGGCGCGACGACGCTCCTTGCTCGACAGCCCCGGTGTGTCGAAGAGCATGTCCTGCATGTGGTGCGTGAACGCGAGGTACCACTCCTTCGTCAGATCCCAAGTCGCGGAATCGGTCCACACCGGATCTGAAAACCGCTCATCGTCGGCATTTGGAGCGACCGGATCCTTGCTCGCCATCCCCATCGCACGGCAGGCGGAGTGCCATTGCAGGCGCCACAGATCGCTTGAGAGTTCCACCATCCGCTCGGCAAGTTCCTGGGGGTGGGAAAGCCAGGCAAGCTGTGCATGGATGATCGGGGCCGCCATCCCCAGCGGATCGAGAGTCCCTTCGACGTTGTCGTGGATTTCGCGAAGCGCGCGCCGCACGGCTCGCTGAGGATCTCCCGCACCACGCTTCCTGCCCGCAGTTCCGTTCTTCATGTCCCGACGCTCCCGCATTTCGCCATGACGCTCAGATCAAACTATAACAGTGCCCCGCTGCCGGGACCGTGACATGCGGCCAGCCGAGCCGCTCATCCACCGCATCCGCCAGCGCAGATGCGGCCTGCACCTCTCCGTGCACGACGAATGTATGTCGTGGCGGCTGGACGAAGTTCGACAGCCATCCCAGCAGGGCCGGCTGGTCGGCATGGGCGGACAGCCCCCCGATGGTATGGATTGCCGCCCGCACCGGGATCCGCTCTCCGAACAGGGTGACCGCACGGGCGCCGTCGACCAGCCGCCTGCCCAGGGTGCCCGCGGCCTGGAAACCGCAGATCACGATGCTGCACTCGCTGCGGTCGATGTTGTAGCGCAGGTGGTGCTTGATGCGACCCGCCTCGCACATGCCGCTTGCCGAGATGATCACGAGCCCCGAACGTTCGTTGTTCAGCGCCTTCGACTCCTCGACATCCTGAACAAACCTCAGGCGCACGCGATTGTCATGGGCGCGAATCCATCCCAGCAGATCCCGCGTTTCGTCGTCCCACAGTTCGTCGTAACGCAGCGTGAGCTCCGTTACTGCGGCAGCCATCGGCGAGTCGACCACGACATCCAGTCCTTCGAGCCTGCCCTGACGCACCAGACTGGCCAGCACGAACAGCATTTCCTGCGTGCGCCCTACCGCGAACGCGGGGATGATGACATTGCCCTTCCTGCGTTCCAGCGT
>JANJTY010000463.1 GCA_024710865.1 Lysobacteraceae bacterium
CACCGCGATCTGCCCTTACTGCGTGGCGGCCAAGAACTTCCTGAAGAGCAAGGGCAGGAGCTGGAACGAGGTCCGCATCGATCTGGATCCCGAGGAACGTGACCGCATGATTGCGCGCGCGCGCCGCACCAGCGTGCCGCAGATTTTCGTCGGCGAAACCCATGTCGGCGGTTACGACGACATGATGGCCCTGCACCGCGCCGGCAAGCTCGAGCCGTTGCTGGCGGGGGTGGATGCGTGAGCGGCGGTACGGACGACAAGGATCGCGTGCGCGAGTTCACCGAGTTCCGCCAGCGGATGAACGAACGCATCCTGGCCGAGCCCAACCAGGTGGTCCGCCGGTTCTTCGCCCTGGATACCCAGACCTACCAGCCGGGCGCGCTGGACCTGAAGACCAAGGAACTGCTGGGGCTGGTGGCGTCGATGGTGCTGCGCTGCGATGACTGCATCAGCTACCACGTCGCCCAATGCAAGGACGCCGGGGTCAATCGCGACGAGTTCTTCGAGGCGTTTTCGGTGGGCCTGGTGGTCGGCGGCTCCATCGTGATTCCGCACCTGCGCCGGGCGGTCGATTTCCTCGACCAGCTCGAGACTAACGCGGCAGACGCAGCGCCGTAACCGGGCGGCCGCTGTCGTCCAGGCCGTGCATGCGGTCGAGGCCGATGTCGTCGAACTGGACCCGCGCAACGCCCTCGGCGTCGAACAGCCGGCAGTGCGTCGGCGGGCTGTTGGGGCGGCCCGGGTCCAGGCTGCACTCGAGACGCAGCGCCAGGCGATCCTCGATCAGGACGAAGGCGGTGGCGGTCGCCGGCCCGTCCGCCGGACGCAACTGCAGCGCGCGCGGCGCTTCTTCCAGGCCATCCAGTAGCCAGCGTCCGCCGAGCGCCGTGCTGGCTGATTCGCCGAAGCGGAATCGCACCAGCGACATCGGCCGCAGTTCGATGCCGCCGCCATCGGCGTCGCGCACGAACCACGCGGTAGCGCGCGCGGCGCTGCCAAGCTCCAGCCAGAGCGCGGCCTCGTCCTGGGAGGCCTGCGGCTGGCGGTAGCCGTCGAACGGTCCGCGTCCGCCGCTGAGTCGCTGCAGCGGCACGTGTGCGGTGTGCGCCGCCAGGGTCCCGGCGCCGAAGAGCCACTCGGGCTGACCGTCCGCGTCGTAGCCCATCACGGTGGCGCCGAGCTGTGGCCACTGCGGCTCCAGCAGGAGGGCGAGGCCCGGGCCACCGGTCTCGAACGCGCCGCCGCGCTCGCTCCACCAGAACCCGGCTTCGGGCAGTCGCCGCGTCAGCTTTCCGTACTCGAACAGGCGGAAGGCGAGCAGCTGGGGCGCTCCATCGGGACGGCGACGCTCGACCCGCACGCGCAGCACGCCGGGCGTGTCGAACTCGGCCTGACCGTCCCAGCCGGAAGCGCTGGTCAGTCGAAACGACGCGGCCGGGGCGTCGCCGCAGCCTTCGTCTGCGGCTTCCAGTTCGATCGCCAGATCGCGCCCTGCCGCGCGCTGCCCAGCCACCTTCGGCGGGCAAGGCCCGTCCCAGCTGCCCGCCAGGGCGAAGCGTGGCGCGATGCCGGGTCGCAGGGTGCCGGGAACCGCCTGCAGCTCAAGGCTGGCGGCCGCGAGCGGATTCGCGAGTGCCAGCAGCAGGCAAAACGATGGGATGCGGTTCATTCCGGGGTGGACGGATGGGCGATAATGCACGGTCATCTTGGCAGAAACGGACGAGGATCGAACCCATGAGCCACACCATCGCGGTCATCCGCGGCGACGGCATCGGACCCGAGATCACCGATGCGACCCTGGCGGTCCTGGAGGCCATGGACCTCGGCCTGCGCTACGAGTTCGTCGAGGCCGGGATGGGCGCGCTGGAATCCCAGGGCAGCCTGCTGCCCGAGCCGACCATGGAAGCGATCCGGCGCCACCGCGTCGCGCTCAAGGGGCCGCTGACGACGCCGGTGGGCGAGGGCTTCTCGTCGATCAACGTCGAACTGCGCAAGCGCTTCGACCTCTACGCCAACGTGCGCCCGGCCATTTCGTTCCCGAACACCAAGGCTCGCTATGACGGCATCGACATCATCACGGTGCGCGAGAACACCGAAGGCGCCTACGGCTCGGAGGGCCAGACCCTCTCGCCCGACGGCGAACAGGCGCAGTCGCTGATCCGCACCTCGCGTCGCGGCTGCGAGCGCATCGTGCGCTACGCCTTCGACATGGCGCGCAAAATCGGCCGGCGCAAGGTCACCGCGGTGCACAAGGCCAATATCATGAAGACCACCTCGGGCCTGTTCCTCAAGGTCGCGCGCGAGGTCGCGCAGGAGTATCCCGACATCGCCATGAACGAGATGATCGTGGACAACTGCTGCATGCAGCTGGTGATGCGGCCCGAGCAGTTCGACGTGATCGTCACCACCAACCTCTTCGGCGACATCATTTCCGACCTCTGCGCCGGCCTGGTCGGCGGACTCGGCCTGGCGCCGGGCGCCAATATCGGCACCGATGCCGCGATCTTCGAGGCGGTGCACGGCTCCGCGCCCGACATCGCCGGCAAGGGCATCGCGAACCCCTGCGCCCTGCTGCTGGGCGCGGCGCAGATGCTCGGTCACCTCGGGCGCGAGGATCAGGCCCGGCGTCTGCGCGCGGCCATCGTCGCCACGCTCGAAGCGAAGGACAACCTGACGCCCGACCTCGGCGGCGGCGGCAGCACCGAGAGCTTCGGCAGGGCGATCGCCGCCCGGGTCTGAGGGCACGGAGCGGTCAGGGTGGTCCCGAATGCGAGCGGCGGCCTTGCGGCCGCCGTTCGCGTTTTTTGCCCGGGGTCTGAGGGCCCGCTCAGGGGCAGTCGATCAGGTCCGCGATGGGCACCGTGGGATGCGACTCGTCCCAGTCTCCGCTCGCCGGCGCAAGGAAACTGGCCTCGACGCCGATGCTGGAGATGGCAGCGCCGCTGTAGGTGCGGGACAGTGTGCCGATCGCCGTCGGCGCCACGCCCGCGTATGCGCAGAGGGGACAGGTGCCCAGGAACTGCAGCGCCGTGAAGCTGGCGCTGGTGCCTGCGAACGGGCCGCCCGCGGCCAGCAGCCAGCGCGGCAGTCCGAGGCCGTCGTACAGGTAGGCGGCGAAGGATTCGGTCGGCTGCGAGCTCAGCACGCTGTAGCCGAAGCCGGAGCGTGTCGGCGAGTACCACAGGCCGGATGCGCGCACCGGGCTGCCGCCCCGGCTGGCGCAGGCCGGCTGCGGAATCGCCTGCATCGGCTCGCTGCCGCTTTCGCCGGAGAGGTTCCAGCTGAACTGCAGGTTGCTTCCGCCGCGCCAGCTGAGGGTGGCCTCGCCGATGCGCTGCGAACGGGTGCGGTCGCCGTTCCAGCTGTAACGGTCCAGCGGTACGGTCCAGCTGCCGGCGTTGCCGACCGGCGCCGCGGTCACGCCCAGGTACCACACCGGCGAGCCATCCTCGAGGTAGGTGTACCAGGCGATGCCCCAGAGGTTGGCAGCCTGCACACGGTACAGGTAGATGCCTGAGCCGGAACGCTGCGGGTTGTAGTAGGCGCCGAAGGGCAGGGTCGGGGCGCCGCCCTGGTAGTCGAGGGACGCACCGAGGCTCACCTCGACCGGAAGGCCGCTGCGGTTGACCGGGGTGATGAACCAGCGTCCGGGCTGCAGCGTGCTGCCGTCCACGGCGATCGACTTGCTGGCCGCGTTGCCGGTCTGCGAGGCGGCGGCCGCCGCGCGCGGCGGCGCATTGCCCAGCTGGGGGAATCCTGCCCCCGGCGCGTGCGCCCCGTACAGCTCGACATGCGCGGCATTCTCCGCGTCGATGCGCAAGCGACTGGCGTTGGCCGGGACTTCGATGGCGATCGCTTCGTGCGCCGCACCGGGTGCCAGGCGCAGGGTTCGTTCGACCCCGGGCAGCAGCAGGTGCGCGCTGTCGGCGCCGGCCGCGGCGCGCTGGATCTTCAGCCGGGATGCACCGAGCGAGCCGATTTCGTCCGGGGTCCGGCCGCCGATCAGGTAGCCGACGCGGGTCTCGCCAGGCAGTTGGTCAGGCAGGTCCCAGAACAGCCTGAGCGGGAACGCGGCGCGCGCCGGAACGCGGCCGGGACCGGCAGCCCGCAGCGACGGCGTCGCGGGCGCGAGGCGGATGGCAGCCGCCTCCAGGTTGATGCTGTCTCCGCTGGGGCTGGATCCTGCCCAGTTCTGAATCAGGATCCAGTAGCGCAGGTTCGGATCGGTCTCCGGCTCGTCCACGAAACAGGCCTCGACCGCATCGGGCGTGGTCGAGGCACAGCGTGCTTCGTTGGCCTGCGGGATGCCATCGCCGTTGTCGTCGCGTCCGACGAACAGATCGATATCCGACGCGGTGGCGGAATCGGCATAGGCCTCGACCAGGCCTGGGCCGCCGCCGGGGCCGAACTGGACCCACGAGATCCAGACCTGGGCTGGATTGTCGTAGGGATCGGATCGGGTCGGGTCCTGGCCGGCGCGGCGGCTTGCCTGCAG
Source organism: Lysobacteraceae bacterium (assembly GCA_024710865.1). Classification (GTDB taxonomy): domain Bacteria; phylum Pseudomonadota; class Gammaproteobacteria; order Xanthomonadales; family Xanthomonadaceae; genus JANJTY01. The sequence continues at coordinate 4,496 of JANJTY010000463.1, forward strand.
CAACGGGACCATATCGGTCGCGAGGAACACTGGCTCAGGCAGCTCGCCGAAGTCATCGAGCCCGAGCCCATGCCAGCCCTTCTCGCCCTCGGTCTCGATCTCGATCGCGGGCGGGAGAGATCCCGGGTCGGCGAACACCGACAGCGGCACTGTCACGCTGGGGATCGCCGGATTGTCGGCGACCAGCCGGAGGCGTCCATGCAGCCACGCGTTCGCGGCGGTTTCCGGCAGGCTCACGTCGATCTGCAGGGTCCGGGTCTGGTCTGCACCCAGGGTGAAGCTGGTCGGTGCGACCGCGACCGTCAGGCCGGACGGAAGCTCGGTCTGCACGCTCCAGTTGGCCGCGCGCAGGCCGGTGACGCGGCGCTGGAAGGTGCATTCGGCGACGCAGGCCGGGTCGACCAGCGAGGGTCGGTTGAGCTGGCGCGGATCGCCGCCCAGATCGGGGTCCGCATTGGTCCAGTTCGCGCCGGTTTCCGCGAAGTAGAGGCCCGCCTCGACTGCGCGCGAAAGGTCGATGCGGCCCGAGCCCTGGCCGAAGGGATCGGCTGGGGTGCTGCCATTGCCCTGCTGCAACCGGACCACCGGCAGCGCGGTGCCGCTGAGGGCGCTCACGATCTGGTCGGCTCTCCAGGCCGGCCTTGCGGCGCGCAGGAGGGCGGCGGCCCCGGCTACGTGCGGCGTGGCCATCGAGGTGCCGGCGCGGAAGACAAGTCCCGAGTCGGAGTCTTCAGAGGCGGCCAGAACCGCGACGCCCGGGGCGGAGACGTCCGGCTTCAGTGCGCCAGCCGCCGAGCCTGGAAGGGCGGGCCCGCGACCACTGAATTCGGCCAGAACGTCGGCGACCGATGACCCGTCGGCGACGAAGGTGGGAGCGGCGATCCGTGCCCGGTGTCCGCTGCCATTCGACAGCCATGTGCGCAGGAGCTGCGCGTTCGGCCAGGACAGGACCACGGTGGGGATGTTGCCGGGGAGCAGCGGAGCCGATATGCCAGCGGTCTCGTCGTTCAGCAAGAGCACGCCGCTGCCGCCGGCGGCGGCGGCATTGTCGGACTGGTCGCCCGGGTCGAACGTGCCGCCCTCGCAGGCGATCAGGTTGCCGGTGTAGGTCGTGGGTGTCCAGGACGATGGACGGTTGTCGCCGCCCGGTCCGACGTCGTCGCCCTGCGCGCAAGCGGAAGGATTGGCAAGGACGAAGGGCAGCTCTGCAGTGTTGTCGGATGGTCCACCGAAGTGCGCTCCGAGGAGAGAGCCGCCGCCTGGAAGCGGCGCCGGCCCGCTGAAGCTGACCTGGCTGGCGAGGAATCTGTTGTGGGTGGAGGCTGCGACCGTGAGCACCCAGGGCGCATTGCCGGGCGAGGTGATGGAGGCGGGGCCGGGGCCGTCATTGCCGGCCGCTACGACGACCACGGTGCCGGCCGCGCGCAGGCCGCGCATCGCGACGGCGTCGCTACTGCGCCAGGGGTCTGAGGGCGACCCCCCGATCGAGTAGTTGAGAACATCGACGCCATCGGCCGCCGCCTGCTCCAGTGCGTTCAATAGCCAGACTCCGCTGCAGGACGATTCCTCCTCGCAGGCCTTGTAACTGATCAGGTTGGCGCGCGGCGCGACACCCGACATGGCGCGGGTGCCGGCGGGGAAGTTGACCGTGAGCGGATTGCCTATCGCCGTGGATGCGACGTGTGTGCCATGGCCGTCAAGATCGAGGCCATCGTTCGGCTCCTGGTCCTCGCCATCGGCGGAAGGGGAGGCGCAGGCGAAATTCGGCGCCGCCTGCGCCGGCTGGCAAGTCATGTCCCAGAGTCCGATGACTTTGGCATTGCAGGACGCCGGCGAGGCTGCGCAGAGGCCATAGAAACGGCCGCGCGGGTTGCTGTGCGTGTAGCTGCCGCTTGCGGCGGCGAAGGACGCGTGGCTGGGTCGCACGCCGCTGTCGATCACGCCGACCACGACGCCCTCGCCGCGCGAAGTTCCAACAGCGAGGCTGCCGTTGAACCACACCGAGTCCGCCTCGATCCAGCGCGGGCCAGCGTCGGTAAGCAGGCGATGGGTCCACTCGCGCTCGACATGCGCCACGCCGGGCAGGTGGCTGATCCGGCTCGCCTCCTTTTCGCTCAGTTCCAGCGCTACCGCGTTCAACACGAGGCGGTAGTTGCCGACGGGTGAGAGGGCTCGACCCAAAGCGACCGCGGCGTGCTCGACCAGGTCGGCCTGCCGATTTTCGATATGGCGCAGGTAAGCGCGGCTGGCCTTGGCCGTCAGGTCGAGACCGCGCTCTCCGCGCGTTGCCGGACTCGTGGGAGCGAGTTTCGGGGCGTCCGGTGCGAGCTGTGCCGGGTCGGTGAAACTGGCAAGCGCGGGCTCGGCAAGACGCACGATGTAACGGCTGCGTGCGTCCGTGCCGGGTGCGTCCGGGTCACGTTCGGCGGCGTATGCATGTGCGCCCGCCAGTCCAATGGCGATGGCGAGAGCGAGTCGAATCGGATTCATGGCGTCCATCCCTGCGAGGCCGGTGCGTCTCGTCGCAACCGGCAGAGTCGCCGCAAAGCGGCGGGCGAAGTGCGGTGCCGGAACGCCCGTCGGGCCGCGTGCCGGAAGTCGCCATTGTTGCGTTTCGTGCCGCCGGGTCAACCGTTCGGGCCAGGCTGACGAGCTCCAAAGTGGTCGAGCACGTCCAGTTTGCCCGCGCCGGGGCGATACGACGCAGCCAGCGCGCGGTGCACGTATGCGACCGCCTGCTCGCAGGCCACCCGCAATGGGCGACCGAGCGCGAGCTGCGCGGCGCAGGCCGAGGCCAGGGTACAGCCGGTGCCGTGCGGGCGACGATCCAGTCGCGCGTGGGTGAAGCGCGTCTCGGCATCGGATTCGCGCAGCAGGTCCACGACCGAATCGCCACAGTCCAGGTGCCCGCCCTTCAGTAGCACAGCGCCCGAGCCGAGGCTGCGCAATGCCTCCGCCGCCGACGCCAGTGCCTCGAGATCGGCGATCCGATGCCCCAGCAACAGTTCTGCTTCGTGCAGGTTGGGCGTCAGCAGACTGGCCCTTGGCAGCAGTAGGTCGCGCAGGGCGGCCAGCGCATCCTCTGGCAGCAGCGCGGCGCCGGTGCCCGAGACCAGCACCGGGTCCAGCACCACCGGCACGCCCGGCAGCCGCCCAAGAAGGTGGAATACCGTCTCGATCACCGGGCGCGAGCCCAGCATTCCGATTTTCACCGCGTGGATCTCGAAGTCGTCCAGCAACGCATCGAATTGCGCCTGCAGGAAGGCAACCGGAGGCACGTGGATGGCGAACACGCCGCGCGTGTTCTGCGCCGTCAGGGCAGTGGCCGCGGTCAGCGCATGCGCCCCCTGGGCGGCCACGGCGCGTAGATCGGCCTGGATGCCGGCGCCGCCGCCGGAATCCGAGCCAGCGATACACAGGACGTTGGGGCGGGACGACACCGAGACCCCTGAACGGTTTTGTTGCATCCGCGCTACAGTCCCCATGAGGTCGATTGCTGCCCAGGCATGTCGGCATAACGGCCAACTGTTTGATTTGCAGGGGTGCCGGTCAATAACGGCGCGGCTCGGCTGCGTTGCTGCACTGCGTTGACACTCTGTTGTGTTTTCACCATACTTCCCCCATCTTCAGGCTTCTTCCATTCATGTCGCCTCGCCCGGCCTCTCTCGCTCTCGCGCTGGTCTCCGCCCTCGGAGCCCCGTTTGTCGCCGCCAATGAGCGCGACCTGATGGGCGAGTGGAAAGCATACGCGCAGGCTCGCGTGACGCCAGGCTTCGCGTGGTCCGAGGCGCCCCGGGCCAGCGCCCCGCGGCTGCAGATGCTCGCGTCGGCGCCGCAGCGCGCTAACGGCGATGCGATGGCCTTGACCTTGTCCCAACGGCTGGGACTACGCATCGCGGCAGTTGATGGCGCCGGCGTAGCGCCGGCAGCCAGTTTTGCCACGGCCCAGGCCCGCAGCAGCGGTTTGGCGCGCAGCGCCTACGCGTCCACCCTGCAGGCCGACCTGCCGGGCGACGCCCGCATCGGCCTGAGCGCCGTGATGACGCAGCAGCGCTTCCTCACCCCGGGAATGGGCGAGAGTTCCTGGGATGCGCGTGGCCGGGTGTTGGGCGCGGCCTTCGATCAGTCCGGCGAGGTGGTCTCCGGTTTCGGTCTGCGTGCCGACTACCAGCTCCCGGCCGGGCGCGATGCCCGCTGGACTGTTTCCCTGCAGTCGCGCATCGACATGGAGGCGTTCAAGGCCTACCGCGGCGTCTATTCCGAGCCGGGCGATTTCGACATCCCGGCCCAGGCCGGCGTCCGCTACGCCCGTGATCTGGGTCGCGCCACGCTCAGTCTCGGTGTTGAGCGGGTGTTCTACAGCGACATCAGCGCCGTCACCAGCTACGGGTTGCCCAACCGCCTGCTCTCACTGCTGGGCGACGGCGCTTCTCCGGACTTCGCCTGGCGCGACCTGACCGTCTACAGCGCAGGCGCCGCGTACGCCGTCGGCGAGCGCGGCAGCCTGTCGCTACGTTACAGCACGCGCCTGCAGCCTTCGCCGACTTCGGCGCTGTTGCAGCGCGCCATGCAGCGCGATTTTTCAAACCGCAACCTCGCCCTCGGCTATCGCCACGAGATGGGCCGCTTCGGGCACCTGCAGTTCACCGCCAGCCACTCTGGCGCCAGCTACTTCGTGGGCTCGGTCCCGCTGCGCCAGCGCGATTTCGATCGTAGCGCGGTGAACGAGTTCGAAGTGCTCTGGGCACTCCCTTTCTGACGTCACAGCATTCAGGGCTTGAATGTTTCGCACGGGGCCTTTGGCCCCGTTTTTTTTGTTTGTCCGGCACGGTCGGCTCAGAGCGCCTCGGACGCGAAGTCCGCCAGACGCGAGCGCTCGCCGCGACGCAGGGTCACGTGCGCGCTGTGCGGCCAGGCTTTGAAACGGTCCACCGCATAGGTCAGCCCCGAAGTGGTTTCGGTCAGGTAGGGGGTGTCGATCTGCTCGACGTTGCCCAGGCAGACGATCTTGGTGCCCGGGCCGGCGCGCGTGATCAGGGTCTTCATCTGCTTGGGCGACAGGTTCTGCGCTTCGTCGATGATCAGCCAGCGGCTGAGGAAGGTGCGGCCGCGCATGAAGTTCATCGAGCGGATCTTGACCCGCGACGCCAGCAGGTCGTTCGTCGCAGCGCGACCCCAGGCGCCTCCTTCCTGGTTGTGGGTCAGCACCTCCAGGTTGTCGGTCAGCGCGCCCATCCAGGGCGTCATCTTTTCCTCTTCGGTGCCGGGCAGATAGCCGATCTCCTCGCCCACGCTGACGGTGGCGCGGGTCATGATGATCTCGCGGTAGCGCTGCTGGTCCATGGTCTGGGCCAGGCCCGCGGCGAGGGCCAGCAGCGTCTTGCCGGTGCCGGCGGTGCCCAGGAGGGTGACGAAATCGATGTCGGGGTCCATCAGCGCATTGAGCGCGAAGTTCTGTTCGCGGTTGCGCGCGGCGATGCCCCAGACCGCGTGCGAGCCGGCGCGGTAATCCTGGATGATCTGCAGCACGGCCCGGTCTCCGTCGCGCCCGACCACGCGCAGCTCGACATCCTCGTCGCCCGGCAGGTACAGGAACTGGTTCGGCAGCCAGTCCTCGCCCTCGCGTAGGGTCACCTCGTAAAAAGTGTGTCCGCGCTCGGTCCAGGAGCGCAAGCCGTCCTGGTGCCCTTCCCAGAAGTCCTCGTCGAGCGCGGTGGAGCCGGTGTAGAGCAGGCTGAAGTCGTCCAGCGCGCGGTCGTTCTCGTAGTCTTCGGCGGGCAGGCCGCAGATCGAGGCCTTGATGCGCAGGTTGATGTCCTTCGAGACCAGCACGACCGCTTCGGACGGGTGCTGCGCGCGCAGGGCCAGGATCGCGCCGAGGATCTGGTTGTCCGGCATCACGGTGCCGAACTTTCCCCCGTTCTCCACCGGCTTGGTCTGGAAATGCAGGCGGCCGATCTCGCCAGCGCGCAGGCGCAGGCCGTTCGGGCGCTCCAGGCGCAGGCCGGTCGGTATGGCATCGGCGCCGTTGATCTCGATCAGTTCGTTGATGAAGCGGCTGACCTGACGCGCGTTGCGGCTGGCCTCGGACGTGCCTTTCTTGGCCGCATCCAGTTCTTCGAGCACCATCATCGGGAGGAACACGTCGTGCTCCTCGAACTTGAACAGCGCGGTGGGGTCGTGCATCAGCACGTTGGTGTCGAGCGCGTAGATTCGCTTGCCTCGGGTCATCGGCGTGGGTTCTCGCGGGACGGGCAGGGGAGGGCGCTCCGGTCCGCGCAGCGGGCCAGAGGCGGCGAAACGGAGGGCTGGAGGGTCACGTCGCGGACGTTGCGCGCTTGAGTTCGGCCAGGACGGATTCGGCATGGCCGGCCACCTTCACGCCGCGCCAAGCCGCCGCCAGACGGCCTTCAGGGTCGAACAGGAACGTGCTGCGCTCGATGCCCAGCACCGTGCGTCCGTACATGTTCTTTTCCTTGATGACATCGAAGGCCCGGCAGACGGCCTCGTCGGTGTCGCTGATCAGGTCGAAGTCGAAGCCGTGCTTGCTGCAGAAGTTCTGGTGCGACTTCTGCGAGTCGCGCGAGCAGCCGAGGATCGCGGCGCCGGCGCGCTTGAAGGACGCGTGCAGGTCGCGGAAGTCGATGCTCTCGGTGGTGCAGCCGGGCGTGTTGTCCTTCGGGTAGAAGTACAGCACCAACCAGCGGCCGCGGTAATCCGCGAAGCGCGCCTTTGCGCCGCTGCCGAGCGTGAATTCGAGGTCGGGAAGGGTGTCGCCAGTCTGCATGGCAGCGTCTCCTGCGGACTCAGAACTTCATCGGATCCATGATCGCGTCGAGGTTGAGATGGTCGCAGAACTCGAGGAAGTCGTCGCGCAATGCCGCGATGTGCATGTTGGCTGGCACCCCGATCGTGATCTGCGCCGAGAACATGTCCGCTCCGGTCTGCATCGCGCGGTAGCGCGCGCTTCCGAGGTTCTCGATCGTGATGTTCTGGCGGTCGAAGAAGTCCGCCAGCTGATAAAGGATGCCTGGCTTGTCGGCGGCCACGACCTCGACCACGTAAGGCAGCAGGTCACTCTGCAGCGCCTTCGGCCCGGTGCGATACCAGGTCAGGCGCAGGCCCTCTTCGCGTTCCAGACGCGCCAGGGCCGATTCGAGCTTGGCGACCGCGTCCCACGAACCGACCGCGAGCGCCAGCACCGACACGTCGCGGCCCACCGTGGCGAGACGGGCGTCGACCAGGTTGCAGCCGCTGTCAGCGATGCGGCGGCTGACCGAAAGCAGGGGCGAATCGGGGTGCGTGCTGAACGCGCTGATGAGAAGGTGGTTCTCGTTCGAAGCCGGTCGTGCTGGCTGGTCGCTCAAAGCCGTGTGTTCCTGCGTGCTGCCGGAGGGTCGTGGGGCGCGCGGCGGCCGCCGCACGCACTGCCGAGGAGGATACTTGCCACTGATTCAGCGCCGCAAGTAACATCGCGCCCCTTGCCACGGACCCCAAGCCCCTTGCGACTTTCCGGCTGCATCACTGCGCTCGCCACGCCGTTCAGTGCCGATGGATCGATCGATCTGCAGGCCTGGGACCGCCTTCTGGACCTGCAGGCGGCGGGCGGAGCGCGGGCCGTGGTCGTGGCCGGTTCGACCGGCGAGGCGGCGTCGCTCGATGACGGTGAGTACGCCGGACTGATCCGCAGTGCGCGAGAGCGCCTGCCCGCAGCGATGCACGTGCTGGCCGGTACCGGACTGTCCTCGACCGCGAAGACCATCGAGCGTACGCGCTGGGCGCGCGAGGCCGGCGCTGACGCGGCGCTGGTGGTCACGCCGCCGTACGTCCGCCCCACCCAGGCGGGACTGCGCGCGCATTACCGCGCTGTGGCGGCCGAGGGGGGGGTGCCGGTGGTGCTCTACAACGTTCCGGGGCGCACCGGTTGCGACCTGCTGCCGGCCACCTGCGCCGATCTCCTGGCTGTGCCAGGTATCGTTGGACTGAAGGAAGCGGTCGCCGATCCGGCCCGTCTATGCGAGCTGCTGGCGCTGCGACGGGACGGCTTTGCCCTGCTCAGTGGCGACGATCCGACCGCCTGCGCCGCCATGCTGGCCGGGGCGGATGGCGTGGTGTCGGTCGCGTCGAACGCCGCACCGCGGGCGCTCGCGCGACTGTGCCAGCTGTCCCTGGCCGGGCGGCGCGACGAGGCCGCCGCGCTGGATCGCGAACTGCAGGATCTGTTTGCCTTCCTGGGCTGCGAGCCTAATCCCATACCGGTCAAGGCGCTGATGGCGCGGATGGGTATGCTGACCGACCGGCTGCGCCTGCCCCTACTACCCCTGTCCGATTCCCGGCGCGCTGACTGTGACCGTGCGGCCGCAGCCGTTGCGGTGCTCGAAGCACGCCTGTCCGGCACGGCCTGACCCCCCGAAGTCTCCTGGAGGTACCCGATGACCCTGCACCCCGCCGTCTCCCGCGCCCTGCTGCTCGCCGCCGTGGTGGGCCTGGTGTCCTCCGCCGGCGGATGCCGCTGGTTGCGCGGACAGAGCCCCTATTCCCTCAGCCCGGAGAGCCGCCCGCTCGAAGTGCCACCGGACCTGGATCGCCCGCGCAGCGAGCCCGCGCTGGCGATACCGGAGGTTTCGCCGCGTGCGCCCGGCGCTGCCGTCGCGGCACCCTCCGCAGTCGAGAGCTTCGTCGTGCCGGCGGACGCGCCCGACAGCGTCTGGCGCCGTCTGGGCCTCGCATTGGCCCGGGTGGAGGGCGTCGAGATCACCGAGCGCGCACAGCTGCTGAACGCCTACAACGTGCGCTTCGAGGGCGAGTCCTTCCTGGTGCGTGCCCAGGCCGAAGGCGAGAACACCCGCGTGATCGCCACCACCGCCGACGGTGGCGCGCTGTCTGCTGGCGCCGCGACCCGCCTGCTCGGCATCCTCAAGCAGCGTCTGGGCTGAACCGGCGCGAGCGGCGGGCGTCGGTAGGCGCCCGTCGCTGCCCGAGCGGAAAGGTCTTGCGATCGTGGGTACGTTGCTGCGCGTCCGCGCGGCGCAGATCAGCGCCTGAGTTCGGACAGCTTGTCCGGCTTGCCGTCCCAGTCGGCGGCGTCGGGCAACGGCTCTTGGCGGGTGGCGATCACCGGCCAGACCTGCGCCAGTTCGGCGTTGAGCGCGATGAACCCTTCCTGCCCCGCGGGGACGTCGTCCTCGGGGTAGATCGCGTTCGCGGGACATTCCGGTTCGCACAACGTGCAGTCGATGCACTCGACCGGATCGATCACCAGGAAGTTCGGCCCTTCGTGGAAGCAGTCCACCGGGCACACCTCGACGCAGTCCGTGTACTTGCAGCGGATGCAGTTCTCGGTGACGACGAAGGGCATCGGACGACGGGCGCCGGCAGGTGAGAGGATTCGGCGGTGGCGCTCCCTACGAGGTTCGAACTCGTGTTCCTGCCTTGAGAGGGCAGTGTCCTAGACCGCTAGACGAAGGGAGCGCAGGTGGTCCGCGCCGATCGAGCGCGCTAGTATAGCGATCTTTGTGCGCGAAGCAATGGCCGGAAAGGGTTTCCGACCAGCCTCGCGACGCCCGGCGCAACCCACCCACGATGGACCCTGTGCAGCGTTCTGGCCCCACCATCATTCCGCGCGAGGCGCACTGCATTTCGCGCAAGCAGATCAGTCCGAACGCCCTGCGCGTGCTGTATCGCCTCAAGGACGCCGGCTTCGCCGCCTACCTGGTGGGCGGTGCCGTGCGCGACCTCCTGCTCGGTGGCGCGCCCAAGGACTTCGACATCGCCACCGATGCCACGCCCGACCAGGTGCACAAGCTGTTCCGCAACTGCCGGCTGATCGGGCGGCGTTTCCGTCTAGCGCACGTGATGTTCGGACCGGAGATCATCGAGGTCGCCACCTTCCGCGCCAACAGCGACGACGGCAGCGGCGATCGCGAGCTCGAGGACGGCCGCCTGGTGCGCGACAACGTCTACGGCAGCATCGAAGACGATGCGGTGCGGCGCGACTTCACCGTCAACGCGCTCTACTACGCGATCGAGGACTTCTCGGTGCGCGACTACGTAGACGGCTTCGCCGACCTCACCGCCCGCCGCATGCGCCTGATCGGCGACCCGGAGGCGCGCTACCGGGAGGATCCGGTCCGCATGCTGCGCGCGGTGCGGCTCGCGACCAAGCTCGGCTTCGAGATCGATGCGAGCGCGGCCGATTCGATCCCGCGCCTGGCCGATCTGCTGCTGCAGGCGCCGCCAGCGCGTCTGTTCGACGAGGCGCTGAAGCTGTTCCTGGGCGGTCATGGAGAAGCCGGTTTCCTGGCGCTGGAGCGTCACGGACTGCTGGTGGCGATGCTGCCGGAGACGCACGAGGCGCTGCAGAACGACGCCACCGGCCGCTCCCGCGCCATGCTGTTGCGCGCGCTTGCGAACACCGATGCGCGGGTGCGCGAGGAGCGCCCGGTCACGCCGGCCTTCCTGTTCGCGGCATTGCTTTGGCCGGCCTACCGGCACGAACTGCAGCGTCTGGGCGACGCCGGCATGGACCCGGCGCTGGCGCACCAGCGTGCAGCCGATCGCGTGACCCTGCACCAGATCGAGCGCATTGCGCTGCCGCGGCGTTTCTCCACGCCGATGCACGAGATCTGGGCGCTGCAGCCGCGCTTCACGCTGCGCCAGCGCAAGCGCGTGTTTCGCCTGCTGTCGCACCCGCGCTTTCGTGCCGCCTTTGACTTCCTCGAGTTGCGCGCCGTCGAGGAGCCCGGGCTGGAGCCGGACGTGGTGTGGTGGCGGGAGGCCCAAGGCCTGCCATCGGATGCCCTGGCCGATCGCCTGCAGCCGGGCAAGGCACGCGCGCCCGAGTCGGCTGAGCGCGCGAAGAAGCCGCGGCGGCGGCGTCGACGCGGCGGACGCGGCGGCGCTGGCGGCGAGTCGCCGGCCGAAGCAGTCGGCGACGGCAACGACTAGCGCCCATGGCGCGCGCCTACGTCGCGCTGGGCAGCAACCTCGACGACCCGGTGACGCAGGTGCGCGCCGCGCTCGCCGCGCTTGACGATCTGCCCGAGACCCGTCTGCGGGCGGCTTCGCGCCTGTACCGAACGCCGCCGTGGGGGCTTGAGGACCAGCCCTGGTTCATCAATGCCGCGGCGGAACTGGAGACCACGCTCGATCCGGAGGCCTTGCTCCGGGCCTTGTTGTGGCTGGAGGCCGAGCTCGGCCGTGAGCGCGGGGCGCAGCGCTGGGGGCCGCGCCGGATCGACCTCGATCTGCTCCTTTACGACGGGGTCGAGCATCGCGGCGCGCAGCTCGAACTTCCGCATCCGCGTCTCGCCGAGCGCGCCTTCGTGCTGTTGCCGCTGCTCGACATCGCACCCGGACTCGTGCTGCCGGACGGGCGCGCCGCGACCGACTTGCTTGCACGGCTGGATACCGGCGGCATCGAACCGGTACCCTAGCGCGCCCGCCCCAACCGGAACCCGGCGACCGCATGTACGCAGGAGACACCCCCAGCGCCCGGGTCCAGCCGCTGCGCGTGCCGCAGTTGCGCGCGATGAAGGCCGCCGGACAGCGGATCGTCGCGCTGACCGCCTACGACGCGAGTTTCGCCGCCGTGCTTGATCAGCAGGGCGTGGATCTGGTCCTGGTCGGCGATTCCCTCGGCATGGTGGTGCAGGGTCGGCGCACCACCCTTCCGGTCACCCTGGCGCAGATGGTCTACCACACCGAGTGCGTCGCGCGCGGCCTGGCTCGCGCCTTGCTGGTAGCGGACCTGCCGTTCCAGTCCGACGCAACGCCCGAGCGCGCGCTCGATGCCGCCACCGCCCTGCTTCAGGCCGGCGCGTCGATGGTCAAGATCGAGGGCGCGGGGGTCAAGCTCGAGAGCATCGCCTTCCTCACCCAGCGCGACGTGCCGGTTTGCGCGCACCTCGGGCTGACGCCGCAGTCCGTCCTGCGCCTTGGTGGCTTCAAGGTGCAGGGGCGCGAGGCCGGCGCGGCCGAGCGCCTGCGCGAGGATGCGCAGGCGGTGGCGGCAGCCGGCGCCGATGCGCTGGTGCTCGAATGCGTCCCCGCCGCGCTGGCCGCGCAGATCAGCGCCGACCTTGGAATCCCGACCATCGGCATCGGGGCCGGCCCCGCTTGCGATGGCCAGATCCTCGTGCTGCACGATCTGCTGGGCGTGGCGCAGGGCCGACGTCCGCGCTTCGTGCGGGACTTCCTGGCCCAGGGAGGGTCGGTGTCCGCCGCGGTAGCGAGTTACGCGGCGGCGGTGCGGGACGGCAGCTTTCCCGGACCCGAGCACAGCTACGAGTGATGCTCATCATCCGGAGCCTTCCCGAACTTCGCGCCCACGTCGAAGCCTGGCGCGGACAGGGCCTGCGCATCGGGTTCGTGCCGACCATGGGCAACCTGCATGCGGGCCACCACGCGCTGGTGGACGCGGCGCGCGCGCATTGCCAGCGCGTGGTGGTCAGCAGTTTCGTGAATCCGTCCCAGTTCGGCCCGACCGAGGATTACGCGCGCTATCCCCGCACGCCCGAGGCCGATGCCGAAGGCCTGCGGGCGAGGCGCTGCGACCTGCTGTTCCTGCCCGAGGTCGCGACCATGTACCCCTTTGGCCTGGAACGACGGGTGCGCATACGGGTGCCGGGGTTGGACGATGTGCTCGAAGGGGCGCATCGCCCGGGACATTTCGATGGCGTGGCGACGGTGGTCGCGCGTCTCTTCGGCATGGTGCAGCCCGATCTCGCGGTGTTCGGGCGCAAGGATTACCAGCAGCTGCAGGTGATCCGGCGTCTCACGGCGGATCTCGCGATGCCGGTCGAAATCCTTCCCGCGGAGACGGTGCGCGAAGCCGATGGCCTGGCGATGAGCTCGCGCAACCAGTACCTCGATCCGGAGCAGCGGAAGCGGGCGGCGCTGCTGTTCGCGACCCTGCAGGACATGCGCCGCAGCCGCGTCGCGGGCTGTGCGCGCGAGGTGGTGGAATCGCGTGCCGCAAACGCGCTCGGGCAGCAGGGCTTTGCCGTGGACTACGCCGTGGTGCGTCGCGCCGACCTGTCCGAGCCGGCTTCAATGGACGAATCCGGCCTGGTCGCCCTGGTCGCGGCGCGCCGCGGTGCGACGCGCCTGTTCGACAACCTGGATCTCGACCCCGCTCCGGGCTGAACGGGTCGATCAGGCTGTTGTTTTTTCCCCAACCTTGTAGTAGATTAACCACTGCCGTCGTTCAGGCCCCGCGCGCAGCGCGAGCCTCGACGGCGAGCAGGGCGCATTGTTAGGTAATCGTCACTCCGTTATCTCCCTCGCCGGCCTCCGGCGAGGGTTTTTTTTGCCTGCATGCATGCCTTTCCAGGGCGTGTTTGCATTCAAATCAACGTCTTGGAGGACGCTTGTGGTCCGTCCCGAGACGCCGGGAGGGGGCGCGCCTGATACACTCGACCGCTCCTCGCGTTGCCGTGCATGTTGCGCGAAAGCAACGGAACGAGTGCTGCCGGACCGCCCCAGGACACAGGACGCCCCCGCCGATGCACAGCCCCGAATGGCTCGATGAGCTTGCCCCTCACGCGGTTGGTTTGATCGACCGGCACCTCTCCGGGCTGGTTCGGGACGACCCCGGGCGCGCGCGCGACTTCGCCCTGCGGGTCGGTCCGCTCTACCTGAGCCAGGCCCGCCAGCGCCTCGATCGTCCGGCGCGCGAGGCGCTGTTCGCGCTCGGGCGACGCGCCGCCTTCCCCGCCGCACTGCGGGCGCTGTTCGATGGCGAGCCGGTCAATCGCAGCGAGGGCCGACCGGCCCTGCATACCGCGCTGCGCTCGGATCTCGGTCGGGGCGACGCGGCGCTGGCGGCGCGGCGCGAGGCCCTCGCGGCAGCGGCGCGCATGGAGCAGGTGGCGAGCGCGCTCGAAGCGGACGCACGCATCACCGACGTGGTCAACATCGGTATCGGCGGCTCGGACCTGGGGCCGCGCCTGGTGGTGGACGCCCTGCGCCACCAGGGCACCGGTCGGTTCCGCCTGCACTTCATCGCCAACGTGGACGGCGCCGCGGCCCAGGCCCTGCTGCCCACGCTGGATCCGGCGCGCACGGCCGCGGTCCTGGTCTCGAAGAGTTTCGCCACGCAGGAGACCCTGCTCAACGGCACCATCCTGCGCACCTGGCTCGGCGGCGGCGAGCGCCTGTACGCCGTGAGCGCGAATGTGCCGAGGGCCGAGGCCTTTGGCGTGGCGGCCGAGCGCGTGCTGCCGATGTTCGACTGGGTAGGCGGACGCTATTCGCTCTGGTCTGCGGTCGGCCTGCTGCCGCGCCTGGCGCTCGGACGCGACGGGTTCGCGGCCCTGCTGGCCGGCGCGGCGGCGATGGATGCGCACGTACTCGACGCCCCGGTCGAGCGCAACCTGGCGGCATGGCAGGCGCTGTGCTGGGTCTTCAACCGCGACGCCCTGGGCTTCGATTCGCTGGCCGTCGTGCCCTATGACCAGCGCCTCGCGCTGCTGCCCGATTACCTGCAGCAGTTGGTGATGGAAAGCCTCGGCAAGTCGGTCGACCAGGCGGGAAACCCGGTGCGCCGGCCCACCGTGCCGGTGCTCTGGGGCGGCGTCGGCAGCAGCGTGCAGCACAGCTTCTTCCAGGCCCTGCACCAGGGCACCGACACCGTGCCGATGGAATTCATCGGGGTGCGCCAGCCGGATCACCCGTTCGCCGCCAACCACCGCGCCCTGCTGGCCAACCTGCTCGCGCAGTCCGAGGCCCTGGCCAACGGCGCGGCGCATGAGGACACCCAGCGCGCCTACCCGGGCGGGCGTCCGTCCACGGTGATCCTGCTCGACCGGCTAGACGCCGACAGCCTCGGCCGGCTGCTCGCGCTGTACGAGCACGCGGTCTACCTGACCGCGCGGGTCTGGGGCGTCAACGCGTTCGATCAGTTCGGCGTCGAACTGGGCAAGCGCATCGCGGATGCGCTGCTGCCGGCCTTCCAGGACGCCGGGGTCGAGATCGACGATCCGGTCACCCGCGCCCTGCTCGACGAGCTGCGCTGAGCCGGCGCGACGCGATCACAGCAGCACGCGGCGCCCGAACGCGAAGCGTTCACGCCAGTGGCGCGCGTGCAGCGAGTCGAGCCGAACCGTCCCGCCGCTTGACGGCGCGTGCACGAAGCGGCCTTCGCCGACGTAGATGCCGGCGTGGTCGACGCCCGAACGGGAGGCGAAGAACACCAGGTCGCCACCGGCGAGCTGGTCGGAGTCGAGCTTCGGACCCGGCCGGGCCGACAGCTCGCGCGTGGAGCGCGGCAGCGTCAATCCTGCGGCATCGCGGAACACGAATCCGATCAGCCCGCTGCAGTCGAAGCCGCCCTGTGGCGTGTTGCCGCCGTAGCGGTAGGGCG
>JANJTY010000525.1 GCA_024710865.1 Lysobacteraceae bacterium
AGCGAGGCCAAGCTGCCGGAGAATCAGCCGCCGCGGCATCTCGCGATCCAGATCAACAACGCCCTGCACGACCTGTTCTGCAAGGATCCCGAAGCCCTGCTGTTCGGCGAGGACGTGGCGCAGAAGGGCGGCGTCTATACCGTCACCAAGGGCCTGCACAAGGCCTTCTCCGGACGGCGCGTGTTCAACACCCTGCTGGACGAGACCATCCTCCTCGGCCTGGCCCAGGGCTACGCCAACATGGGCATGCTGCCGCTGCCCGAGATCCAGTACCTGGCCTACTTCCACAACGCCTGCGACCAGATCCGCGGCGAGGCCAGCTCGCTGCAGTTCTTCAGCAACGGGCAATACCGCAACCCGATGGTGATGCGCATCGCCTCGCTCGGCTACCAGCGCGGCTTTGGCGGGCACTTCCACAACGACAACTCGATCACCGCCCTGCGCGACATCCCGGGCCTGGTCGTGGGCTGCCCCTCGCGCGGCGACGACGCCGCGACCATGCTGCGCACGCTGATGGCCCTGGCCAAGGTCGATGGACGCGTCTGCGCCTTGCTGGAGCCGATCGCGCTGTACATGACCAAGGACCTCTTCGATCCCGGCGATGGCCAGTGGCTGACCAGCTATCCAGCGCCGGATGAGGCCATGCCGCTGGGCGAGGGCCGGGTCTACGCGCCCGAGTCGGGCGATGGCAACGATCTGGTGATCTTCAGCTTCGGCAACGGGGTGCCGATGAGCCTGCGCGCCGCGCGCACGCTCGCGCGCGAGCTGGGCTGGTCGATCCGCGTCGTCGACCTGCGCTGGCTGGTGCCGCTGAACGAGGCCTTCATCGCCGCGCAGGCCCGCGGCGCGAAGCGCATCCTGGTGGTGGACGAGGGCCGGCGTAGCGCCGGGGTGGGCGAGGGCGTCCTCACCGCCCTGGTCGAGGCCGGCTTCGGCAGCGTGCCGGTGCGGCGCGTGGTGGGCGCCGACACCTTCACCCCGCTGGCCGGCGCGGCCTTCCTGGTGATCCCCAGCGACGAGCAGGTGATCGAGGCGGGGCGCGCCCTGGCCTGATCCCGCTCGGGGCCTTGCCGCGCGAAGGCCGGCGGAGGATGGCCCCGACGCTGGTCTTCCCGCGTTGCATGGCGGACAAACGCTTTCGCTTTTGCCCGCCATGCCTTTGCCCTATCATCCAGACGTCATGAGCGCTTCCCGGCCGCAAACCATCGTATTCGCCGACGTGAGCGGCAGCACGCGGCTGTTCGAGCTGCGCGGGGACGTGGAAGCCCGGCGCATCATCGCCAGCGTGCTCGGCGCCCTGGGCGACGTGACGGCACGCCACGGCGGACGGGTCATCAAGACCATCGGCGACGAGGTCATGTGCACCTTTCCGGCCGCCCTGCAGGGCGTGCTGGCGGCCTGCGACATGCAGAAGCGGGTGGCGCACGATCCCGAGTTCGTGCGCGACAACGTCGCCATCCGCATCGGCCTGCACCACGGCGAGGCCCTGGACGAAGCCGGCGACGTCTACGGCGATGCGGTCAACACCGCCGCGCGCATGGCCGCCCTGGCCAAGCGCGAGCAGATCGTCACGACCGCCGCCACGCTCAAGGGCCTGACCTCGGTCGGCGCGATCCGCAGCCGCAGCCTCGGCCGCGCGCGCGTCGCCGGCAAGCTGCTGCCGATCGAGATCGTGGATGTGATCTGGCAGGAAGACACCTCCAACATCACCACGGTGCAGCGCGCCATCCGGCTCGACGACGGTGGCGACACCGGCATCCGCCTCAGCCTGCGCTACCGCGGCCGGGTGATCGAGCTGACCGAGAACTCCGAGCCCTTCACCCTTGGCCGCGATGCCAACAATTCGCTGGTGATCGAGGCCGAGTGGGTCAGCCGCAACCACGCCATGATCGAGTTCAAGAAAGGCCACTTCGTGGTATCCGACCGCTCCACCAACGGCACCTATGTCAAGTTGGGCGAGGACGACGAGATCCGCCTGCACCGCGACGAGCTGCACCTGCGCAAGGCCGGCACCGTGAGCCTCGGCCAGGCCGTCGCGCTGAACCAGCAGGACGTGCTCTATTTCCAGTGCAGCGGCTGATCGAGTCAGCCGCGCCGCGCGCGCCAGTCCGAGCGCGACTGGCCCCATACATCCACGCGCGCCTGTTCGTACGGTTCCGGTAAGCGGCCCGGGCCGATCAGGCTCGATCCCAGCCGCTTCGCCACGCCGATGGACCCCGTGTTGGCCGGGTCGATGGTGTGGATGACCTGCTCCCAGCCGAGGACGTCGAAGGCCCAGTCCATCGCCGCGGCCGCGGCCTCGGTGGCGTAACCCTTGCCCCAGGCTGCGCGCACCAGCGACCAGCCGACTTCGTCGCCCGGCCAGCCCTCCGGATGCCAGGGACCGATGCGTCCGATCCAGCGGCCGCTGGCCTTCTCGAGCACCGAGAACATCGCGAAGCCCTGGATCTGCCAGGCCCCGACCATGGCCAGGAAGCCGCGCCAGGCCACCGCGCGCGGCTGCGGTCCGCCGATGAAGCGGGTGGCCTCGGCATCGGCCATGAACCTCGCCCAGTCCTCGAAATCCTGGGCCAGCGGCGGCCGCAGCAGCAGGCGGTTGGTTTCGATCCGGGGAGGGTCGAAGGTCGGGTGCGGTGGGGTCTGCATGGGGCCGTCCTGTGATTCGAAGCGCGATGGGTTTCAGTCGGGCAGGCGGCGCGCCGCGAGGGTCGATCCGATCAGGAGGATCGCGCCAGCCGCCAGCCAGGACAGGCCGCCGGCCAGCATGCCGAGCTGCGGCAGCAGGCCGAGCAGCAGGCCGAGCTGGAGCAGCAGGACCAGTCCGTTGAGGCTGGCCATGACGCCAAAGCGGCCGGCGCGCAGCAGCGCGGCCTGGGCCGGCGCGGCCAGGGCAAGACAGGCCGCCGCGATCAGCATCAGGCGCAGCGGGTCGCTGCCGGCGGCGACCACGGCGGCGTCCTGCAGCCAGAGCGCCAGCAGCGGCCCAGGCGCCAGCGCGGCGAGCAGGCAGGGCAGGGCGAGGAAGCCGGCCATCCACAGCTGCAGGCTGCGCAGCGCGGCGGCGGCGTCGGGCCCGGCCACGATGCGCGGCAGCAGCGCGCGCTGCACCGGCATCTGCAGGTGCAGCAGGGACAGCAGCACGATGCCGAGCAGGAAATAGCGGCCGAATGTCTCGGCCGGCAGGTGCACGGAAAGCACGATGCGGTCGACCTGCGCGCTGAGCAGGCCCAGGCCCGCCGCCAGCAGGAACAGCGCCTCCGGTGTCCGCCGCGCATCGGCCGTCGGGTCTCCCGCCCTCGCGACGCGCAGGTCGCGTTCGATCCGCGCGGCGTTGAGGCCGAACTCGAGCGCGGAAATCAGGGCGAAGGGCAGGAAGTAGCGCGCGGCGTCCGCATCGGACAGCGTCAGTACGCCCAGCGCGGCGGCATGCTTGAGCAGCAGGAATCCGACCTGGCGCAGGTTGGCCTGAACCTGGCGCTGCAGGCCGTGCCAGGTGCCCAGCACGGCGAAGTTGGCGAACTGGAACAGGAACTGCAGCAGGGCCAGGCGCCCGGACCAGATCAGTTCCTCGCGCGCGCCGGCCATCAGGGGCGAGGCCAGCGCCAGCTGCCCGAGGGCGAAGCACGCCAGCGCGATGCCGCCGTAGAGGCGCAGGAAGCGGCGATGGACCCGCTGCGGGTCGCCGCCCGCGGCGGCGCGCGCCACTTCGCGGATCAGCAGCGGCCCCAGCACCGCATCGATGCCGAACAGCACGCCCTGCACGGTGAGGCAGAGCGCGACATCGCCCCAGGCCAGCGGACCCAGCAGCCGCAGGTAAAGCGGCACCAGCAGCAGGTTGGCCAGGCCCGCCACGCCCAGGTAGAGGTAGCCGGAAGACAGCGCCCCCAGCGGCATGGTGGATCGGCGTGCGGCCGGCTCAGGCATCGGCGGACGGCAGCGCGGCGATGGTGCGGCGCAGCGCCTCCTCGCGCCCGACGCGTGGGCGGAAACCGCTGGCCTCGGCCCGCGTCGTGTCGAGCGCGGTCTCGGCGCAGAAGCTGCGCACGCGGGCGGCGCTGAACGGGCTGCCCACGCCACGCCAGTGCGCCAGGGCATCCATGGCGTGCGCGGCGAGCAGGGCGGCCGCACGCGGAACGCGCAGCGGTCGCGGCGCGGGCGTCGGCAGCAGTGCGCGGATCTCGTCCACCAGCTCGGCGGTGGTGGGTGCGTCGGGGTCGGCGTAGTTGAGCAGATGCACGCCCGGCGCAAAGTCCAGGCAGTGGCGGAGGAAGTCCACCAGGTTGCCGACGTAGGCGATGGCCTTGCGGTTGCGGCCATCGCCGACCAGGGCGAAGCGGCCCCGCCGCAATTGCGTGATCAGGCGGTGGATGTTGCCGCGATCGTTCTCGCCGTAGATGGCGCAGGCGCGGACCAGCGTCAGGCTGCGCGTCGCAGGCTCCCGGGCCTGCCAGGCGCGGTAGGCGAGTTCGGTCTCGTGCTTGGCCAGGGCGTACGCGCCGTGCGGGGCGGGCGCGCAGGTCTCGTTCGGCGAACGTGCCTGCGGGCCGTAAACGGCGACACTGCTGTTGTAGAGCAGTCGCGGCACCGCTTCGGCCTCGAGGCCGGCGATCAGGTGGGCTGCGCCGGCGGCGGCTTCGGCGCGGTAGCGCCCCGGACGCGCGAGCATTGCGAGCGGAGGCGCAGCGAGATCGATGACCGCCTCGCAGCCGCGCAGGGCGCGCGTCGTGGCGTCGGCCTCGACCAGGTCGGCGGCGACGCGCAGCGCGTCGAAGCGCGCGCTGGGGCGGCGGTCGACGATGCGCACCGAGTGTCCGGCCTGCAGCAGCGCCGCCACCAGATGGCCGCCGATGCAGCCGCTGCCGCCAATGACCGTGACGTCCACCCGACTCCGTAGCGTGCCGCGCCCGCCGGTAGCGGCTGCGCCGAACCTGCGATTGTCCGTGCCAGGGCGTCCCAGGCACAAGCCGCGCACTGCGTTGACAGCGCGACCGGCGGTCTGCAATCGTCGCGCCCCCGGCGCCACGCCGACACGCGAATCCAACGCCCATGGCCGCCAGGACGGCCCTGATCACAGGCATCTCCGGACAGGACGGGGCCTATCTCGCCGAATTGCTGCTCGCCAAGGGCTACCGGGTGCATGGGCTGACGCGTCACGTCTCCGGCGCGGGCGTCGCGCGCCTTCCGGGCGCTGCCTGGCGCGAGGCCGAGATCCAGGGCCGCCTGCAGCTGCATCTCGGCGACCTGCTCGACGGCACCAGCCTGACCCGCCTGCTCGAGGCCGTGCGCCCGGACGAGGTCTATCACCTCGCCGCGCAGAGCCATGTCGCGGTCTCGTTCGGTGTGCCCGAGTACACGTTCGACTGCAACGCCCTGGGCACCTTGCGCCTGCTGGAGGCGATCCGTGGGCTCGGACTCATCGGGCACACACGCTTCTATCAGGCCTCGACCTCGGAGCTCTTCGGCGCCGTGACGGAGCGGCCGCAGCGCGAGTCGACGCCGTTCCGGCCGCGCTCGCCCTACGCCATCTCCAAGCTGGCCGCGCACTGGCACGCGGTCAACCACCGCGAAGCCTACGGGCTGTTCGCCTGCTGCGGCATCCTGTTCAACCATGAGTCGCCGCGCCGCGGCGAGGCCTTCGTCTCGCGCAAGATCAGCCTCGGCCTCGCCCGCATCGACGCCGGTCTGCAGGATTGCCTGCGGCTCGGCAACCTGGAGGCGCGGCGCGACTGGGGCCATGCGCGCGACTACGTCGAGGCGCAGTGGCTGATGCTGCAGCAGCCGGCGCCGGACGACTACGTGATCGCGACCGGCGAGCAGTACTCGGTGCGCGAGTTCTTCCAGGCCGCGGCGGAGGAGGCCGGTTTCGATCTGGCCTGGGAAGGCGAAGGCATCGACTGCGTGGCGCGCGCGACGGCGGTTCCATCCGGCAGCCGTGCGCGCGCCGGACAGGTGCTGCTGCGCATCGACCCTGCGCACCTGCGTCCGAGCGAGGTGCCGGACCTCTGCGGCGACGCCGGCAAGGCGCGCACCCAGTTGGGCTGGCAGCCCCGCACGGATTTCCGCGCCCTGGTGCGCGAGATGGTGGCGCACGACCGCGCCGTGGTGCGCGGCGCGGGCTGAGGCTCAGGCGCGCGCCGCCAGCGCGTGGCGGTAGGCCTGCTGCAGGCTGGCCGTCTGTCGCATCGGATCGTGATGCTGGCGGAGGTAGGCGCGTCCGGCCTCGACCAGGCGATCGCGCAGCGCAGCATCCGCGGCGAGGCGCGCGATAGCCTCCATGAAGCCGGCGGCGTCGTTCGCCAGCAGCAGCTCATCGCCGTCGCGCACCGCCAGTCCGGCAGCGGCGACCGGACTGGCGACCACCGGCAGGCCGCGGGCCCAGGCCTCGAGGATGCGCATGCGGATGCCCGAGCCGGTGAACAGCGGTACCGCTGCGATGGCGCCGGCGGGGAAGGTGTCGATGGAGTCGGCCGGCGCCGGATGCAGCTGGATGCCCGGGCCGGGCAGGGCGTCGGGACCGAAGGCATGCGTGACCGCGGCGGGAAGGGCATCGCACAGCCGCGGCACCACCGCGCGCAGGAACCAGCGCATGGCGTCGCGGTTCGGACGCCAGCCGCCGCTGCCGCCCAGCACCACGGCCGGAGCGCCGGTCAGCGGCCCGGCCGCCGGCAGTTCGCGCGGAAACGGGGGCGACACGGCCTCCACGCGTCCCGACGCGTCGGCAGGTGCGAGCTCACGCAGGCGCGCGGCGTCGCGTTCGGTCAACGCCACGCAGCGCGCCACCGTCGCAAGCGCCGCCGCTTCGGCCTTGCGCAACCGTCGCGCCTCCAGCCGCAGCGGCCAGCGCAGCGGATGGCCGGCGCCCAGGCCCTGCCAAAGGTCGGATTCGACATTCTGCATGCGCAGCAGCACGGGCGGATCGCCGGGGCGGCGGGGACAGTTCGCCAGGGCCTGCAGCTGCTCGGAGTGGATCAGGTGCGGATCGAGATCCGGCAGCAGATCCACGGCCGCCCGCTGCAGCCCGGGATGGGCGTGTCTGGCGAGGCTCAGCGCCTGCCCGCCGGCCGTGCCCAGCAGGGCGCTCGACCAGGATCTCGGACCCTGCTGCAGCAGATGAGGCTCACAGATCCGACTCAGCGCCTCGACGGTGGCGGGACTCGGTTCGGGCTCGGGCGCCAGCAGGGCCAGCCGGTGACCCGATTCCGCCAGTCCGCGCAGCGTCAGCCACAGCACCAGGCGGCCACCGTCGCGCGGCGGCCAGGGCGACTTGGTGGCGACGACCAGGATGCGCATGCCGCGCGAGTCTACTCGACAGGGCGAAGGCGCCACGCCCAGAATCGCGCCCCTCATGCGAGTGCTCTTCATCACGCCGCGCTTTCCCGGTCGCCACCTGCGCGGCGACCAGATGCGCGCCTTCACCCAGATCCGCCACCTCGCCACGCGCCACGCCGTCACCCTGCTGTGCGCGGCGGCGCCGGAGCCCGGGCTCGAGGGTGCGGAGGAGCTGCGCGTGTGCTGCGAGCGCATCCTGGTCCTGCCCCAGTCGCGATGGCGTGCCGTACGCGATGCGATCTGCGCCCTGCCCGGCGGGCGGCCGCTGCAGACCGCGATCTACGACGCCTGGCCGCCGCGTGATGCGCTCGACGCGCTGCTGGCGGACGGCGCGTTCGACCTCGCGCACGTGCAGATGGCGCGCCTGGCAGGTGTGGCGGGACGCCTGCGCGGACTGCCCTGCGTGCTGGACCTGGTCGATGCGCTCTCGCTCAACATGCGGCGCCGCGCCGAGCTCGACCGTGGCCCGCTGCGTCCGCTCGCGCGGATCGAGGCGGACCGCTTGGCGCGATTGGAGCGCAGCCTCTGCAGGGAGGTGGCCGCGGTGGCGATCAGTTCGCGCCAGGACGGCGCCAGCATCGACGGCGGGCGTGAGCTGCAGTGGGTGCCGAACGGCGTCGAGCTGGAGCGCTTTCCATTTCGTCCGCTCGCGGATCGCGGCCAGGTCATCGTGTTTGGCGCCAACCTCGGCTACTTTCCCAACGTGGATGCGGCGCAGTGGTTCGCCACGGAGGTGCTGCCGCTGGTGCGGCGGGCCTGCCCTGCGGCGGAGCTGCACCTGGTCGGGCGGCGCCCCGCTGCGGCGCTGGAACGACTCGCGCGGCGCGTGCCGGGCGTGCGGCTGATCGGGCCGGTTCCCGACATGCACGCCGAGCTCGCCGGCGCGGCGGTGGCGATCTCGCCGTTGCGCGCCGGCAGCGGCCAGCAGCTCAAGCTGATGGAGGCGATGGCCAGCGGCGCCCCGCTGGTCGCCAGCGCGCGCTCGGCGGCGGGCCTGGATGCACGCCCCGGCGAACACCTGCTGGTGGCCAACGATGCGGATGGTCTGGCCCGGGCCGTGATCCGCCTGCTGCAGGATCGCGCCTTCGCGGCCGAGCTGGCCCGGCGCGCACGGTCCTGGGTCGAGGTCAACGCCTGTTGGTCGTTGGCCGCCGAGCGCCTTGACCGGATCTGGCGCGACGCGGCCGCGGCAGGCGCGCGCTCAGCCAGATCCTGAGTGCGGTCCGGGCGCGGGGGCGCTCACTCCGGCAGCGCCGGCACGGCCTGCAATCGCCCCGCACGCAGTTCGCCCTCCAGGCCTTCGACCTCCTGCTGCAGCGCCTCACGCAGCGCGCGGGGCAGGGTGGCGACGGCGCCCGGGCTGGCCCAGGCCGCCCGCAGGAAGGCCTGGCGCGCGCCGGCCTCGTCGCCCTGTGCGGCGAGCGCACGCCCCAGGTTGAGGACGAGTTCAGGGCGCTCACCGCGGGCGATGGCGGCGCGCAGCACGGCTTCGGCCTCGGCCGCGCGCCGGTCCAGGATCAGCGCGATGCCCAGAAGCAGGGACGGGCGCGGATCGGCCGCGGGACCTTGCGGGAGCGGCGCGAGCAGTTCCGCAGCCCACGCAAGGTCCGCGGCCAGGGCCTCGCCCTGGGACTGACCGCGCAGAACCCGTTCGATGCGCAGACTGGCTTCGGCCAGCGCATGCTCCGCGCGGTAGCGCGGCCATTCCGGCGCCAGCGCC
>JANJTY010000542.1 GCA_024710865.1 Lysobacteraceae bacterium
CTGGTCGCCAGCGCCGCCGGCCTGCGCTCGATCACGGTGCGCTACCTCGGCGATGCGGTGCACGCGCCGGCCGAGACCAGGGCCAGCCAGCGCGTCGCGGGCGATGCCGACCTGGCGGTGGCGATCGACAACCACACGACCCAGGTACAGCCGGGGCAGCGCACGGTCTACGAGATCCTGGTCAGCAACGCCGGCCCCGATCACGCCTTCGACGCGCGCGTGCTGGCGGCGCTGGGCGAGGACCTGTGGGCGCCGGCCTGGACCTGCGAGGCCAGCGGCGGGGCCACCTGCCCGGCGGCCGGCCAGTTCCCCGACCTGCGCGCCGACCTGCCGGCCGGCGGCCTGCTGCGCATCGAGCTCGGGCTGCTGGTCGGCACCGACGGCAGCGGTGCGGTCACCCAGGGCGTCGAGGTGCTGCCGGCCCTGGCGGGCAGCGACCCGGAGCCCGGCAACAATGCCGACAGCGACGGCCCCGACACGCGCGGCGGCGCGCCAGCCAGCCTGTTCGGCGACGGCTTCGAACCGCCCCTGCCGAGGCCGGAGCGCCTGGTCGAGCGCCTGTTGCGCGAACCCGACGCGGGCGAGTGAGTCAGCCGCGGAAACGACGAAGGGGCCGCAAGGCCCCTTCGCCATCCGGGTACCTGCGAGGGTCAGCGCGCCGGGCGCACGTCCACCACCAGTTCGATGCGGTCGCCCGGGTGGTAATCGGTGGTGGTGCGGTAGGTCTCGCCACGGTAGAGGTAGGTGACCTCGTAGCCGGTGACGCGCTCTTCCACGTCGTAATCGGTGCGCACGGCGCAGCGCTGCTCCTCGCGCACGATCTCGCGGCTGGCGTAGCGGTAGCCGCCGTGGCGCTGGCCATCGCGCACCGCGGCGTAACCGAGCGCGGCGCCAGCCACGGTGGCGGCATCGCGTCCGCGCCCGCTGCCGAACTGGTTACCGATCACGCCGCCCACGATCGCGCCCAGCACCGCCGGCGCGCGGTCGCGCTCGCGGTAGTGGCTGCGGTAGACCACGGGCTCGCGGTAGCGCACCGGTTCGCGCCAGCAGTCCTCGCGTTCGACCGGGACCTCGATGGTCTCGATGATGGGATCCACGCTGAGCACGGTGCCGGTGTCGTAGCGGGTTCCACCGGCGGACGCGCCGGCAGCGGCCAGGCCGAGGACGAGCGCGCTGGCGAGGACGGGGACGGTGCGGGTCATGCGTGGCTCCTGCACGGCCCGGGATGGACCGTTGACGCGCAACTTAGGAGCGCTGCGGTGAATCCGCTCTTAATCCGCGCCGGCCATTCAGCCACTCGACAGCCTGCGCCGCGCAGCGCGTCGCGTGGCGTCCGAGCAGCGGACCGACGTGGCTGGTCGCCGGCAGGCGCAGCAGGTCGGCGCCCAGCGCCTCGGCCAGCGCCAGGCTGGCCGCGGGCGGCACGTCCGCATCGTCGAGCGAAATCTGCACCAGGGCGGGGCACGCGGGCCGCGCGAGCGCGAGCCCGGCGCAGGCTTCGCGCAGCACGCGACCGGACTCGTCGCGCCACTGGCGGAAGGCTTCCAGGCAAGTAGCCTCGTCGGCATCGAACAGGCTGCGGCGCGTGCCCAGCAGACTGCGCTCGCGGCCCCAGGGAATACGCGCCGGCCACGTCCGCGCGGGCAGCAGCGCGTGCCAGGGCGCGGGCGGCAGCGGGTTGACCAGCACGAGCGCGGGCGGCGGCGACTCGCCCGCAAGCTGCAGGGCGATGAGGCCGCCGAGGCTGGCGCCGACCAGGACCGCATCCGGTCCTGCCGCGGCGCGCGCCGCGCGGGCCTGGTCGAGGTAGTCGGCCAGGCCGGTGCGCTCCAGTCCGTCGATTGCCGGCCTGAAGTCCGGCGTCTGCACGCGCCATCCGCAGGCCTCGAACACGCCGCGCCACAGCGCCCATTCCCAGGCGCCGCCGCCGGCGCCGTGCAGGAGCACGACGCTGCGCGCCTGGTTCGCCGACTCAGCCATGCGCGGCCTCGTCGCGCCGCGACGCGCGACGCCGCCGGCGCCGCAGCGCGGCCATGGCGCCCACCAGCAGCACGGCACACAGGCTGATCGCCGTACCGATCCGCTCGGCCTGCGTACCGGCGTAGTGCAGGCGCAGGCGCCACTGCCCCGCGGGCAGCGCCACGCGGTGGAAGGCGCTTCCCGGGTCGAGGTGCGCCGGCTGCGGTGCGGCAGCCTCCCCGGCGATATCGAGGGCCCAGCCGGGATAGCGCAGCACTTCGAGCTCGACCGTCGCCGCTGCATCGAGCTGCAGCGAGAGGCGCCAGTCCTGCGCGGCACGCTGCTGCGTCAGCACCCGGCCGGCGTCGGGCGGCTCGATCCGCAGCGCGCCGGCGCCAGGACGGAAGGGCGCGACCAGCAAGCGCCCCCGCTCGGACAGTTCCGCCGCCGGGCGCGCGGCGCTTCGCGGCAGGTAGTCCAGCACCTCGCTGCGCCAGACCCGCCCGTCCGGCATGAGCCACGGACCGTAGTGGCCGACATGCTGGCCCGCGAAGGCCAATCCGGCGGCACGATCGGCGCGCTCGCCGTCGGCGGCGAATCGCCGGCAGTCGGCGCCAGCGCGCCCGCAGGCGAACAGCGCGTCCAGCCGCGTCTGCGCTTCGCGATCGAACTGCAGCCCGTGCAGCAGCGGGACGGCGGCCAGGGGCCCGAGCGCGACCAGCAGGATCGCCCCGCCGCGCTCCCGGCCGCGCTCCATTCCCTGAGTCACCAGCGCCAACAGGGCGATGCCAGCGACCGACGCGGGCGCCAGCCAGCGCCAGGGAAACTGCACGCGTCCCAGCCAGGGCAGATGCACGTAGGCCAGTGCGCTCGGCGGCAGCATCAGCAGCAGCGCGAACAGCAGCAGCGCCAGCAGTGCCAGCGCCAGACGCCGGTCCGGCGCCGGCAGTGCGCGCAGCCGCAGCGCGGCGAATCCGGCGACCGCGGCCAGCCAGAGCCAGATCCAGCCGAGGCCGCGCGAGAACGGCTGCGCGTCCGCATCCAGCAGCGGCCAGCGCCGCGGCACCAGCTCCACGCCGGTGGCCATGACGATGGCGGACTGGTCGAGCACGGCCGGCAACCAATGGAAGGCCGCCAGCGCCGCGCCACTGAGCGCCGCCAGGGCCAGCGGCGGCAGCGCGCGCCACGCGCCTGCGGCGACCAGCACCGAACCGACCGCGACCGCCGCGTAGGCGAACAGCAGCGCGGTCGGCGCGTGCGCCAACAGCAGCCCCGCCACGCCGAGCAGCACCCGCCAGCCGGCGCCGCCTTCCGCGCGCAACAGACCGAGCAGACCGCTGGCGATCGGCCAGAGGCAGACCATGGCCAGGGCCTCGGGCCAGGCGCCGCGCAGCCAGACATTGATCAACAGGTAAGGATTGAGCACCGCCAGTGCCAGCAGCAGCGCGGCGAGGCCCGCGGGCAGGGCGAGACGGCGGACCAGCGCCCAGGCGCCGAGCAGGTTCAGCAGCAGCAGCGCGGCCCGCGCGCCGCGCAGCTGCAGGCTGGGCACCTCAGTCACCAGGCCGAAGGGCAGCGACAGCAGGCGCAGCAGCGGCGGGTAGAAGACGAAGCTGGGACTGCCGGCGCCGCCGAAGGCCTCGCCGTACCAGCGCGGATACCACCAGCCCGCGCGCACCGCGTGGTTGAAGCCCTCGACCCAGCCCAGGTGCCAGAAGCCATCATGCGTCAGCGGCAGCCCCAGCCAGGCCAGCAGCCCCCACTGCAGCGCCACCAGACCGGCGGCCGGCGCGAGGCTGCGCCAGCCGCCGCCGGCCAGGCCCGGAGTCATGGATCAGCGCGACTGGGAAACGCGGGCCTCAGTCGAGCAGCTCCGCCTGCAGGCTGACCGGCAGCGCCAACGCGCGCGAGATCACGCAGTTGGCCTTGGCGTTGTCGGCGATCGCGGCGAACTGCGCGGCGTCGATGCCCGGCACGCGCGCCTGCACCTTGAGCAGCACGCCGGTGGCGGACGGCCCGGCCTCGCCCAGCTCCATCCGCACCTCGGCGCGGGTGTCGATGCGCGTCGCGGTGAAGCCGGCCTTCTCCAGGATGAAGGACAGCGCCATGCTGAAGCAGCCGGCGTGCGCCGCGGCCAGCAGTTCCTCCGGGTTGGTGCCCTTCTCCTCGCCGAAGCGGGTGTTGAAGGAATAGCGCTGGCCCTCGAACAGGCCGCTTTGCGGCGTGCTCATGCGGCCCTGGCCGGCCTTGAGGTTGCCCTCCCAGTGGGCGGTGGCGTAACGGGTGAAGCCCATGGCGTGCTCCTGCGCGGTGTCGAACCGGCATCCTCCGCGCGCCGCGCGCCGGGTGCAAGCCCACGCCGTCCTCCGCCAGTGGGCGAGGCGATTCGGCTAGACTGCGGGCCGCTGTCGGATCCCTCCATGTCCCTCACCGCCCTGCTCGTCTCCACCCTGGCCGTCGCGGTCGCCGAGATCGGCGACAAG
>JANJTY010000596.1 GCA_024710865.1 Lysobacteraceae bacterium
AGCTCGGCGTTACCTCGTCGAACCAGTCGCTGATCAGCGATGCCGTGCTCGCGGCCGCGCTCGGAGGCCGCGGATCGGTGCGCACGCTCGGCCTCGGCCCGTGGGCCAATGCGTATGGCGAGGCGATCCTCACGTTCACCGTGACCGACGGCGACGGTGCCGCGACCACCCGCACGATGAGCCTGGACGTGTTGCCGGTGAACGATCCGCCCCGGGCCAGCTACGGCACCGACCGCACGCATCCGCCTGGTACCGCGGGGGCGCAGGTGGTCAGCGGCTACGCGAGCGTCATCAGCGCCGGCCCGGGCGAGAGTGGCCAATCGGTGACGTTCGAGACGCAGATCATCCAGAACCCGCAAGGGATCGTCAGCAACGTGGTGCTCGATGCCGACGGCACCCTGCGCTACACCCTGAGCGGTGCAAGCGGCACCGCTGAAGTCCAGGTCACTGCGGTCGATGACGGCGGAACGGCGAATGGCGGCATCGACCGTGGCGTGCCGCACCGGCTGCGCATCCTGGTCGGAACCGGCATCGACCTGATCGTGCACCTGCGCCGGACCGCGCCGCCGGACCGCTTGGCCGAGACGCTGGGAACGGGCCCGTTGGCGGGCTACGAGATCACGGTCATCAACAACGGTCCGGTGAATGCATCTGGTGCACGGGTGGCGATGACGCGGCAGATCGGGCTCTTCGACGTGCTCTGGAGCTGCGAGGCCGCGATCCCGTGCACGCCGGTGAATGGAAGCGGTTTGGTCGACGCACGTTTCGATCTCGGGGTCGGCCAATCGCTGACGATCGACGTCAGCGGCATGGTGGACGTCGACCAGCCATTCATCGAACTGGCCACCCAGGTGTTCGCACCGGCGGGCGTGCCGGCGGTCTTCACCGAAGACGACACCGCCGTGTTGATCGAACCCGCCGGCCCCGCCGGGGTGAAGAAGGACGGGTTCGAGCGGTGAGGCGCGCGTTGGTTTGCGTGCGGCGTGAGGCCCCCGGCGGTCAAGCCGACCGACGGGGGTGCCCGTGTTGTCGCCCGAAGAATCGATAGGGTCAGACACGATTGATCCTGGCGAGGACATCAGCCACCGGAGGGGCCGCTGAGGTCTGTGGGGACGGACTCCACCCGCTGAAGAGGCGACCGACCACCAGTTCAGTCCGCCACCGCACCCAACGCCTCCAGCTTGATCGCCTACCGATTGGGGAGGGTGACCATCAGCTCGAGTTCGCCGTCCATGGCCTGCACGTAGCTTTACAGGGTCGAGAGCAGCCTGTCGTTGCGGGAGACGGTGTCCAGGCCGACGCTCAGGACCCTGGTCACTCCTGATTGCCCACGAGCGTCAACCATTCTTGCGTTTGCGGCCCACAGCCCCCCGTTCCGTTCGACCAGAGGAGACGGAATCGAGGTCGAAGACCGAGGCCCGGCCCTTCGAGACGGCGCTTCGCGCCTCCTCAGGACAGGCTCTCGAAGGGCCGGCGCGTGTGGTTCGAGACGGCCCGCCTCGACCCTTCGATCCGCGCTGCGCGCGGCCGCAGGATCTCGTTCGGCGGCTACGCCGCTGCGGCATCGCTGCGCTCGCTCGGGCCTCCTCACCACGAACGGCCCAAGGGAGTTTCATGGAAGTGCGATGCATCAATGACCTAGCCAGCGGGCCGCAGTGGTGGCTGAGGCACGTGGGTGATCAGGTGGCTGGATTTCAGTCCCATGATGGGACTGCTGCCAACGCTCTGACCGCCCAGAACTACGCAGGCGCCTCGCCGCGCTCCCAGTAGGGCGGGTCGCCGAAGCGGGTGCGCAGGGCCTCGATGAACACGCGCACCTTGGGCGGCTGGTGGGCGCGGGCGGTGGCGACGGCGTGGATGCCCTGGCTGGGCAGGTCCCCGTGCGGCGATTCATTCGTACCCGTCTGCGAACAGCGCATCGAGCCGCGGTGCGCGGCAGCGATTGACCTGCGCGCCATCGATGAGCACGTGGAACGCGGCACCGGCGGGAAAGGTCGGCGAACCGGCGGTGGCATCGGCGCGCACCACCCATCGCCCGGGCGCCCCGTCCCCGCTCGGTGCTTCGTACGCGGCACCGAACGCCACCGGGTTGAGCGCATCGCCCGCGAGGTCGGGATCGTCCGCACGGCCCACCACGGGTGCCGCGCAGGGATTGCCGTCCAGCAAGGGATGCTGCAGCCGCCACTGTGGACGTGCGAAGGCATCCAGCGTGGCGCGAAAGGCGTTCGGGCTGAGCACCGGGGCGGCGGCGATACTGAAGGTCAGGCCTTCAGGCATGGCCGCGCCGTCCTCGTTGCGCACCTGCCAGCGTCCGCCGCCGCTGGACACCCAGCTCAGGCTGATGGGCACATCGTGGTAGAGCCCGTCCCAGCGGTGGAAGGCAAGCGCAATGCGCGAGCGGTTCAGCGCACCGTTGAGTTCGACATCGTCGATCACGGAGCGCGACCCGCTAACGCTTCCAGATGTGGTCGTGTGCAGGATGCCGCTCTTGCCGAGGTATGGCGCCAGGGCATGAAAGGTCGAGCCCATCGGGATGGACAGCAGGCTCTGCTGCAGGAACAGGGACCAACCGCTCGGGCTGGCCGGGTTGTAGTAGGCGCCCAGATTGAGCGCCGAAACGCCGCCAGCGCCGGCGCCTGAGCGGGCAACCCCGACCACGACATCGGCGGCCGATGGCGCGGTGGGGAACGGCGCGACGTAGATCTCGTTGAAGCCGGCCGTCTCAGGCGTGGCCACGATGACCTCGGCGCCGTCGCCGGTGATCTCGTAGGCGCCGATGTCGACCGTGCCGAAGGCGATACGGCGCTCGCCATCGGCATCGAAGAGGGCCAGCGGCGGCAGGTCGGACGCATTGCCCGCGTCGAATGCGGGCGAGAGACTGGCGGGCCGGGGGTGGCCGGGCTGTTCGATCCGCGGGTTGAGCGTGAGCGTGGACGGGCCGGGCGTGAAGCTGTCCGTGGTGTTGCGGAACACCAGGTTGTGGCCGTTCCCGACATCGCCGCTCAGCGACAGGCCGGTGATCGCGTGATACGCGACGAGGTTGTTGGCGACGCGCCCCGACGTTGGCAGCGCGTCGAACCCGCTTACGCGCAGGCCGCGCTGCCCGTGCACCACGCTGTTGTTCACGACCGCAGCCGTGGTGTTGCCCACCTCCGCCCGGATGCCCCAGCCGGTGGCCTCGTCCTGCAGGGCGACGACATTGTTGTCGATCTGGACCGATTGCGCCGCCGTGCCCTCGGCGCGCTGCACCGAGATCCCGTCCACCAGGCGCGGTCCGAGGATCGTGTTGGCCGAGACCACCAGGCTGCCGCCACCGCTCGGCGCATTGAGTGCGATGCCGAAGCGCAGGGTGGCGGCGCCCGCCTCGATCCGGTTGCGGAACACGTTGGCGGTATAGGCGATCGCCGGGTCCGTCGCATAGGCGCAAATGCCGCTGCGGCTCTCGCCCGCCGCGCTGCCGGCATTCACGACATTGTCGCCGACGATGAGCTGGGGCGAGGGGCTGCCAAGCTGGGCGTTGATGGCACAGCTGATCGCGTTGGTCGGCGCCGGCTCGGCGATGCGCAGGCGTTCGATGCGGAACACGCTGCCGGCCACGCTGCCGCCGTCGCGGATGTCCACGGAACCCTGGCGCAGCACGAGTCCGGACAGCGTGACCTGGTGCGGCCCCGGCACGTCGGGCTCGATCACGATGCTGAACCCGGGTGCGACCACGGCGTCGATGCCGTGCTGTGCGGCGAGCGTCAGCGAGCGGCGGACGGTCAGTGGCTCGGCGATCGCGGTGTACGCGTCGGGAAGACCCGCATCGTCGGGGCCTATCATCACCGTATCGCCGTCGGCCGCCGAGTCCAGGCAGGCCTGCAGGCTGCCGGCGCAGACGCCACCCCCCGAGTCGGGCCACACCAGGGTGGCGGCCGGCGCCACGGGTGCGGCGCTGGCGAGCAGGGTGGCAAGGAGCAAGCGGTTCGGCATGACGGACTCCGGAGGACTGGTTACCCTGTTCCTGCGCAAGAAAGGGGCAAATCCGTGCATCGGGTCTGAGCGGAGTCGGCGAGTCCTTGATCGGCATTGATCCATCCCTGCACCCGGCGATCATCGAGACGCTTGACGGCCTGATCGTCCGGCTCGCTTCGCGCGAGCCCGGCGCGCTCGATGCACTGGTGGCGGCCACCCAGCGCGACCTGCGTCGGATCGCCCATCGCGAACGGTTGGCGGGTGACGCCGGCGAGACCCTGTCCACCACCGCGCTGGTGAACGAGGCCTACCTCAAGCTGGCCGGGTCACGCCTGCCCGCCGACGTCGACCGCCGCCTGTTCTTCGGCGCCGCGGCGCGCACGATGCGGCAGGTGCTGGTCGACCATGCGAGGGCCGCCCGGGCGCAGAAGCGCGGCGGCGGCGCGCTGCATGAATCGCTGTCCGCAGCGGAGTCGGTCGCGGCTGCGGAGGCGGATCGAGAGGATCTGCTTGCCCTCGATGCCGCGCTGGATGCGCTGGCCGACGCCAATCCGCGCGCGGCCGACGTGGTCCAGCTGCGCTACTTTGCAGGGCTGGGCGATGTCGAGATCGGCGCCCTGCTTGGCATCGAGGAGTCCACCGTGCGGCGCGACTGGATCAAGGCACGCGGCTGGTTGTTCCAGCGCCTGGCGGATCGCCCCGACGGCGGCGGCCCGGCGTGAGCGCCGACCCGCGCGCGCACTGGGCGGCGCTGGAGGGCGAGGTCGACGCCCTGCTCGACCTGCCGTTGGCCGCACGCGAGCAGCGGCTTGCCGACATGGCCCGCGAGGATCCTGCCCGCGCCGCTGCGTTGCGCGACTGGCTGCAGGCGATCGCCGCGAGCGAGGGGCTGCTGGAGCGCGCGGAGTTCTCGCCGCCGGAGACCGGAGCGTGGCGCGCCGTCAGCCGCGTTGGAGCGGGCGGCATGGGCGAGGTCTGGCGCGGCGAGCGCGCCGACGGCGCGTTCCAGCGCACCGTCGCGATCAAGTTCCTGCGTATCGACCGGGCCGGCGTGGCGGCCAGCATCGGGCGCGAGCGGGCACTGCTGGCGCGTCTGCGCCACCCCGGCATCGCTCAGCTTCTCGACGGTGGAGTGACCGCCGATGGACGGCCCTGGCTCGTGACCGAGTGGGTCGAAGGCCGCCGGCTGGACCAGTGGCTGATGCAGGAGGCGCCGGCGCTGGGGGTGCGGGTCGCCCTGCTGCGCTCCCTGGCCGATGCCGTGGCCTACGCGCACGGCAACCTCGTGGTGCATCGCGATCTCAAGCCCGCCAATGTCATGGTGGACGGCCAGGGCGAGCCGCGCCTGCTCGATTTCGGCATCGCACGCCCGATCGACGACGGCGGCACGGCGTGCAACACCGTGGACCAGGCCATGACGCCCGCCTGGGCCGCGCCCGAACAGCTGCGCGGCGAGCCGGCGGACGCGCGCACCGACGTGTACGCGTTGGGCGCGCTGCTGTATTTCGTGCTGGCGCAACGCACGCCGCACGGCGTCGATGGGGCTTCGCTGGCCGCAGTCGTGGAGGCGGTGTGCCAGCGCGATGCCGAGGCGCCCAGCCGAGTCGCGCCGGGCGCCGGCATCGACGCCGACCTCGATGCCATCGTCCTCAAGGCGCTGGCGCGCGATCCGTCGCGGCGCTACGCCTCTGCCGAGGCCTTTGCCGCCGACCTCAGGCATTGGCTGGCGGGCCTCGACGTGACCGCACGGCTCCCCTCGCGCCGCGAGCGTCTGGTCCGTGCCCTGCGCCGCCACCCGATGGAGGCCGCGCTCTCCGCCGCGCTGCTGTTCGCCCTGGTTGCCGGCGTCGC
>JANJTY010000613.1 GCA_024710865.1 Lysobacteraceae bacterium
TTGATGAAGTCGGCGCCGGCATCGATCGCCAGCAGGCTGGCGCGGCGGATGGCGTCGGGGTGGGCCAGCTCGCCGCTCTCCAGGATGACCTTGAGCCGCGCCGGCGCGCTGGCGCGGCGGGCCGCGCGCAGCGCGACGCGCACGAACGTCTCCTCATCGGCGAGCAGGCGGCGCCAGGGCAGGACCCAGTCGATCTCCTGTGCGCCGGCGGCCAGGGCGGCGGCGATCTCGGCCTCGTACTTGGCGGCTGTGCCCTCGCCCGAGGGGAAGTTGGGGACCGCCGCGACCGGCGTATCCGCCAGCCCGCGCGCGTCCAGCGCCGCGCGCGCGGTGGCGACGTGCTCGGGATGGACACAGACCGCCGCCGGCGGTCCGAAGCGGGTGTCCGCCGCCGCGCAGAGGGCCTCGATGCGCTGCGGAGGGTCGCCGGTCTCTAGTCGGGTCAGGTCGATCGCGCCCAGCACGCGGCGGGCCAGGGCTGCGGGATCGGCGGGCGGGTTGTCGAGGCGCATTGGCATGGGTCGCAGGGTAGCGGCACGCGCGCCCGGATTATCTGATCGAAATCAAGCCCGGCCCGTGGCGACAGGCCGCGAAACGCACAAGGCCCCCCGCCCAGGTTGGTGCGGGGGGCCTTGCGCGGTTCAGCGTGCCGCAGGGCGGCGTATCAGGCCTTCTCGACGGCACCTCCGGCCGGCAGGCTGGCGGTCTTCGGCGCGATCCACAGCCGCAGCACGAACCAGGCCAGGGCCAGGGCGCCGATGCTGAAGATCGTGTCGCCCGGCACCCGCAGCCAGACCAGGAACTGGATGATCGGCTGCTGCATCAGGTCGGCCGAGCGCGCGTACCAGTAGCCGTGCTCGATCGTGGCGCCGAGCTGGATGATGCCCATCGGCAGCAGGGTCATCAGGGCCATGCCGGTGAGGCCGATGTTGAGCGCCCAGAACGCGGTCTTGAGCGTGCCCTCGTTCCACACTGCGGCCGGCTTGATCCCGCGCAGGCAGAACAGCATCAGGCCGATGCCGAGGAAGCCGTAGACGCCGAACAGGGCGGTATGGCCGTGCAGCGGCGTGAGGTTCAGGCCCTGCATGTAGTACAGCGGCAGCGGCGGGTTGATGAGGAAGCCGAACAGGCCCGCGCCGACCAGGTTCCAGAACGCGACCGCGGTGAAGAACAGGATCGGCCACTTGTAGCGCGCCATCCAGGGCGTGGCGTGGCCGAGCTTGTAGGTGTGGTAGGCCTCGAAGCCGATGAAGGCCAGCGGCACCACTTCCAGCGCCGAGAAGCTGGCGCCGAGCGCGATCACCGCGGTGGGCGTGCCGGTGAAGTAGAGGTGGTGCAGGGTGCCCAGCACGCCGCCCGCCATGAACACGATGGTGGCGAACAGCACCGCGACGGTGGCGGTCTGGGTGCGCAGCAGGCCGAGGCGGGTGAAGAGGAAGGCGATCACCGCGGTGGCGAAGACCTCGAAGAAGCCCTCGACCCACAGGTGCACCACCCACCAGCGCCAGTATTCGACCATCGAGAGGTGGGTGTGCTCGCCCCACATCAGGCCGGCGCCGTAGAACAGGCCGATGCAGACGGTGGACATGAACAGCAGGGTGACGATGGACTTCGATTCGCCGCCGCGGGTCAGGGCCGGCCACAGCGCGCGCCCGACCAGCACCAGCCACAGGCCGAGGCCGATGAACAGGAACCACTGCCAGAAGCGGCCGATGTCGACGTACTCCCAGCCCTGGTGGCCGAACCAGAAGTTGTGTGCGAGTCCCATCTTCTGCATCACCGCGAACCACTGCCCGGCGAAGGCGCCGACCACGATGATCAGCAGGCAGACCCACAGCACGTTGACGCCGAGGCGCTGGAACTTCGGCTCGTGTCCGGAGATGGCCGGGCCGATGTACAGGCCCATGCCGAGCCAGGCGGTGGCGATCCACAGCACCGCGAGCTGGGTGTGCCAGGAGCGGGTCAGCGAATAGGGCAGGATCTCGGCCAGGGCGATGCCGTAGAAGTCGTGGCCCTCGACCTGGTAGTGCGCGGTCAGCGCGCCGAGCAGGATCTGGGTCAGGAACAGCGCGATCACCACCCAGAAGTACTTCGCGGTGGCGCGCATGGAGGGCGTGACGCGGATCATCGCGAGCGGGTCGCTGGCCGGCAGGCGCACCGGCTCGTCGTCCTTGTGCACGGCGTAATACCAGCCCAGCAGGCCGATGCCTGCGAGCAGGAACAGCACGCTGAACACCGTCCACATGAACAGGTGCGGCGGCGGCGTGTTGCCGACCAGCGGCTCGTGCGGCCAGTTCGCGGTGTAGGTTTGATTCTCGCCCGGACGTTCGGTCACGGCCGACCAGGCGGTCCACCAGACGAAGGCGGTCAGCGCCTGGCGGTGCTCGGCTTCCGCCACCGTGCCGTTCTTCATGGCGTAGGCGCGGCGCAGGTCGAGCAGGGCTGGATCGTCGCCGAACAGGCTGGTGTAGTGCGCCTGCACCTGCGCGATGGCGGCGGCGCGGTCGGCGTCGATCGTCACCGTCTCGGTCGCGGCGTCGTAGGTGTTGGCGCGGATCAGCGGCTGCAGCCGCGCCTGTTCGGCGGCCTGCAGGCCGGGTTCGAGCTCGGCATAGCGGGTGCCGGAGGCGGCCTGGGAACGGATGTCGAGCCAGGCCAGGGCCTCGCGGTGCAGCCAGTCCGCGGTCCAGTCCGGCGCCACGTAACTGCCGTGGCCCCAGATCGAACCGAGCTGGTGGCCGCCGATCGATTGCCAGACCTGGCGCCCGCGCTCGATGTCGGCGCGGGTGAACACCGTGTCCCCCTGTTCGGTGACGACGGCGGAGGGTACCGGCGGCATCTGTCGATGGATCTCGGTTCCGATCCATAGCAGTACCGCGAAGGAGGCGGCCAACAGCAGTCCGAGTCCGATCCAGAGGTTTCGTGTGTTTCGCATGACGCGTCTTCCAGTCGATGTTGACTGGGCACAGGGTCGTGCGCGGCGGTGCGCCTGTCGCTGACCGAGGTCAAGCGGGTTCCGTCCTTGCGCGGTCGCAGCGCGCACGATTCAGCCATGCGTCATGCGCCGTGTGTCGACCGGTCTGCGGGCGACACTGCAGCCAATTCGCGAGGGAGTCGGCTTGCCGGCGAGCGCAGCAACCCGGTCCGCGCCGGCGGCGCGGACCAGGTTCTTCAAACGCAGTGCCGCTCAGCAGCAGCCGTGCTCGCCGAAGTGCGAGTGGCCCTCGGCCGCGGCCACGCCCTGGGTCAGGCCCTGGCGGCTGGCGTGGAAGTGCTCGGCGATCACGCGCGCGACGCAGGCGGTGACGCGCTTGCCGGTCGGGATGTGGAGGAACTCGTTCGGGCCGTGCGCGTTGGAGTGCGGGCCGAGCACGCCGGTGATCATGAACTGCGCGCCGGGGAACTTCTCGCCCAGCATGCCCATGAAGGGAATCGTACCGCCCTCGCCCATGAACACGGCCGGACGCCCGAAGAAGTCCTGCGAGGCCTGCGCGATCGCGCCCGACAGCCAGGGCGAGAGCGGCGGCGCGTTCCAGCCGGTGGCGGCCTTCTCCAGCTCGAAGCTGACCTTGGCGCCGTAGGGCGGGTTGGCGAGCAGGGTCTCGCGCAGGCGCTCGCCGCAGCGGGTGCCGTCGGCGGTCGGCGGCAGGCGCAGCGAGAGCTTGACCGAGGTCTGCGGGCGCAGCACGTTGCCGGCGCTGTCCAGCGCGGGCATGCCGTCCACGCCCGTGATCGACAGGGCCGGACGCCAGGTGCGGTTGAGCACCAGCTCGGCGAGGTCGTCGTGCATCGGACGCATGCCGGGCAGGAAGGGGAACTTGTCCCAGATCGCCGTGCCCAGCACGTCAGCGGCCTGGCGCGCCTGCGCCACCCGCTCGGCCGGGATCTCGACGTGCAGGTCATCCAGCCGGATGCGGCCGCTGGCCTCGTCCTCGATGCGCGAGAGCAGCTGGCGCAGGATGCGGAAGCTCGAGGGCACGATGCCGGAGGCGTCGCCCGAGTGCACGCCTTCGGCCAGCACGTCGATGCGCAGGTTGCCACCGGTCAGGCCGCGCAGCGAGGTGGTGCACCAGAGCTGCTCGTAGTTGCCGCAGCCCGAGTCCAGGCAGACCACCAGCGAGGGCCGGCCGATGCGCGCGGCCAGATGGTCGACGTAGTGCGGCAGGTCGTAGCTGCCGGATTCCTCGCAGGCCTCGATCAGCACCTCGCAGCGGCGGTGCGGCAGGCCCTGTTCGCGCAGCGCCATGATCGCGGCGAGCGAGCCGAACAGGGCGTAGCCGTCGTCGGCGCCACCTCGGCCGTACAGCCGATCGCCCTTGATCACCGGCTTCCAGGGGCCGAGGTCGTCGGCCCAGCCGGTCATCTCCGGCTGCTTGTCGAGGTGGCCATAGAGCAGCACGCAGTCGTCCGGGGCCGGGTCGTCGCCCGCGGCGGCGCCGTTGGCGGGGATCTCGATGAGGATCAGCGGGGTGCGGCCAGGCAGGCGCACGACCTCCAGCTGCATGCCGTCGATGGCCTGCGCCTGGGCCCAGCGCTGCATCAGCTTCACCGCATCGTCCATGTAGCCGTGCTCGGCCCAGGCCGCGTCGAACATCGGCGACTTGTTGGGGATGCGGATGTACTCGACCAGCTGCGGAACGATCTCGTCGTCCCACTTGGCGGCGACGAAGGCATCGATGCGGGCGGTTTCCATGCGGGCCTCTCCTGGCGCGAAGAAAGCGCCAGTGTAGCCGGCGGCGCGCGGGCGCGCCCCGTGCGGGGTAGGAAATGGCTTACCCGAGGACGCG
The DNA here is from genome assembly GCA_024710865.1 of Lysobacteraceae bacterium. Classification (GTDB taxonomy): domain Bacteria; phylum Pseudomonadota; class Gammaproteobacteria; order Xanthomonadales; family Xanthomonadaceae; genus JANJTY01. The sequence goes on from JANJTY010000613.1 coordinate 4,788, forward strand.
CGCGCTTCGCAGCGCGACGCGCGGCGTTGGCCGATGGGTGCGCCCCGGCTGGATGCGGAGACTGTCCCCACTGGCGCAGCACAGCGCAGCGCCAGATTCGACAGACCCCATCACAGCCATCGCAAGGAGATCCGCATGAACGCCATCACCACCACCTTCAAGGCCCTCGCCCTGTCCCTGCTGCTCTCGGCCTCGGCCTTCGCCGCCGGTGCCACGGTCGATATCAACCGCGCCTCGGCCGCCGAGATCGCCGAGGCCCTGCACGGCGTCGGCCTGGCCAAGGCCGAGGCCATCGTCGCCTGGCGCGAGCAGAACGGCCCGTTCCAGAGCGTCGAGCAGCTGGCCGAGGTCAAGGGCATCGGCCTGAAGACGGTCGAGAAGAACCGCGACCGCCTGCAGCTGGGTGCGCGCCCGGTCGCGGCGAAGTAAGCGAAGCAGGCAATCGGGCGAAGGCCGCGCGGCGCAGGGAGCGCCCGCGGCCGGCAGGGACGCCCTTCGCAGCACAGGCCGGGAAGCCTGGGGACGCTCCGGTCGCCTGCCTTCTCCCCGGTGGGCAGGCGTCCGGAGCCGCTCCTTTTCAGCCGTCGAGCATGGGCGGCAGCGGCAGGTGCAGCAGGCCGCAGACGGTGCGCAGCAGCTCGCCTTCGGCCACGCTGATGCGGCCGTCGTGGCTGGCGGCGAGCACCACCGCTTCGATCAGGAGCTGCTTGCCCGTCAGGTCGAGCGCGTCCAGCGCCGGCAGGGCGCGGTCGAGCGCGCCGACCCAGTCGGACGGCGGCGTGTAGCGCGCGGCCTCGCCCTGGAACAGGCCGGCCATGGCGGCGGAAAAGGCGCGCTGCGCCGCGGCGCCGTCCTCGTGCCCGTGCCGGGCCAGCACCGCGAGCAGGTCGCCGACTTCGCTGCGCAGGGCATGCAGCTTGCGGCGCCCCGAGGCGCGGTGCCTGGACGGATCCAGGGCCTCGATCACCTGCCGGTTGAAAAGCCGGCCGAGGCAGTATTCGAACAGCCCGATCTGCCCATCGGCGTGGATCAGGGCCTCGACCGTCGCGACCATCCGCTCCACGTCCGCACGCGGTCGCTGACGCAGGGCGGGAAAGGCCAGCGAGGCCAGCGGCAGACGCAGGGCCGGATGCAGTCCGCTGCAGGCGGCGCTGGCCTGTTCCGCATCGCGCGCCAGGGTCTCGTCGAAATCGCCGACCAGGCGCAGCAGCTGGCGGGTGCGGATCTCCGGCACGGCATCCAGCAGCAGGCCGAACAGCAGGGCGGGTGCGCTGGAACGGGTCGCCGCGGCCTGCCGCAGCGGCCCGGGAATGGCCTTGGCGATGGCGCCGGCGCGCAGGTAGTCGCGCGCGTCCGGCTGCGCCACCTGGGCCGCGACGCGGTCGGCCTCGACCGCCAGCTCTGCCCGCGCCGCAGGCAGCGGCGGTGGCGGGGGTGTGGCGCCGCCGCCTCCCGCCAGTCCGAGCGCGCGGTCCTCGGCCAGTCCATTCGGTGGCGCCTTGGCCCACTGCGCCTGCAGGCCCTTGAGGGATTCGGCGCGGAAGCTCGGGTCCAGGGCCTGGATGCGCTTGAGCAGGGGCGGATGGGTGGCGAACAGGGCCGAGTAGCCGACGCCGTCGCCGAACAGCATGTGGCTGACCTCTTCGGCCTCGGCGTTCTGCAGGCGCGAGCCCTCGCCGACGCCGGCGATCTTCTTCAGCGCGCCGGCCAGGCCGTCGGTCTGGCGGGTGAACTGCACGGCGGAGGCGTCGGCCAGGTACTCGCGCTGGCGGCTCACGCCGGCCTTGATCAGGCGCCCGAAGAACACCCCGATGTAGCCGACGATCATCACCCCGAGCGCGATCAGCAGGATCGCGCCGGCGCCGCGCGAGTCGCGTCCGCCGCGGCTGTGCTCGAGGATCTTGCGCGCGCCGATGCCGAGCACGAGGATGCCGAACAGCAGGCCGATCAGGCGGATGTTGAGCCGCATGTCGCCGTTGAGGATGTGGCTGAACTCGTGCGCGATCACGCCCTGCAGCTCGTTCCGGTTGAGCCGGTCGAGCGCGCCGCGCGTCACCGCCACGGCGGCATCGGCCGGGGCGTAACCGGCGGCGAAGGCGTTGATCGCGCCTTCCTCCTCCAGCACGTAGATCGCGGGCACCGGCGTGCCGGAGGCGATGGCGATCTCCTCCACCACGTTGCGCAGGCGGCGCAGGGAGAAGTCGGTGGTGTCCTGCGGCACGGGCGTGCCGCCCAGCATGCGCGCCACCGCGGCACCGCCCTGGCGCAGGGTGGAGATCTTGATCAGGCAGGCCAGGCCGATGATGCCGAGGGTGATCAGGCTGGTGCCGAGCAGCAGGCCGAGGTGACCGTCGCCGATACGGCTGGGCACGCCGCTGGGTGAGGCGTCCGATGCGGCGAAGGCGAGCGCGACCAGCACCACGAGGTCGACCGCGACGACGATCGCCAGCACGGCGAGCGCGAACAGCAGCAGCAGCCGCTTCGATTGCGCGCGTGCGGCGCGCTGGGCCTCGAAGAAGTTCACGGTGGGCGGGATGCCAGGGCCGGCGGCAGGGAAATGCCGTCGGCCCTGCGGTCAGAACGAGACCTTGGGTGCCTCGCGCTTGTGCGCTTCGGCTTCGGAAAGCTCGAGCAGGGCGGCCGGGGCGAAGTTGAACATGCCGGCCAGGAGGGTGTTGGGGAACACCTCGCGCCGGTTGTTGTAGTTCATCACCGCATCGTTGTAGGCCTGGCGCGCGAACGCGACCTTGTTCTCCGTGGTGCTGAGCTCCTCGGAGAGCTGCATCATGTTCTGGTTGGCCTTGAGGTCCGGGTAGGCCTCGGACAGGGCGAACAGGCGGCCGAGGGTCGAGGTCAGGGCGTTCTCGGCGCCGGCGAGCTGCTGCATCGCGGCCGGGTCGCCGGGGTTGGCGCCGGCCGACTTCTGCGCCGCCACCGCCGTGTTGCGCGCGGCGATGACCGCTTCGAGCGTCTCGCGCTCGTGCTTCATGTAGCCCTTGGCGACCTCGACCAGGTTGGGGATCAGGTCGTGGCGGCGGGTCAGCTGCACGTCGATCTGGGCGAAGGCGTTCTTGTAGCCGTTGCGCGCCATCACCAGGCCGTTGTAGATCCCGATGGCCCAGCCTCCGGTGCCCAGTACCACCAGCAGCAGCACGATCAGCGACGTCATCGCGTTCTCCCCTTCGGTGGCGCGTTCCGGCTCGCGGCGGGCGAACGCGGTCGGCGCGTGGATGAATGCAGCGGAGCGGGCGACAGCCCGCGCCGCGAAGCGCCCGCTACAATGCAGGCTGGGCAAGGATACGGATGGCGTGGTGCAGGCGAAAGGGTCGAAAGTCTCGCGCTGGGTTCTGGTGGCCATCGCCGCGCTGGCGCTGGCGGGAGCGGCGGCGGCCGCGCCGGGGTCTGAGACAGGGACGGCGCCGCCGGCCGCACGCGACCTCGGACCGGCGGTGCGCCATATCGAACGCCTCGCCCGCCGTGTGGTGGACGAGGCCGGCGTGGTCGGACTGGCGATGGCGGTCGTCCACCGTGGCGAGGTGCTGGGCGAGGCCGGTTTCGGGAACGCCATCGCTGGCCGCGACGATCCGGTCGATGCCGACACCGTGTTCCGAATCGCCTCGCTGTCCAAGGCCTTCGCCGGCACCATGACCGCGTTGCTGGTCGAGCGCGGCGCGCTCGGCTTCGACACCCGCCTCGCCGACCAGCTGCCTGCCTTCACCCTGAAGGACGCACAGGTCGCCGAGCACCTGACCGTGCGCGACATCCTCAGCCACCGCGTCGGCCTGCCGCGCAACGCCTTCGACCCGCTGCTGGAGCAGGACGAGCCCTACCCGGTGCTGGCCTCGCGCCTGGCCGAGGTGCCCTCGGCCTGCCAGGGCGATGCCTGCTATGGCTACCAGAACGTCGCCTTCAGCCTGATCGGCGATGTGGTGTTCGCGGTCACCGGCAGCTTCTACACCCGCGAAGTCGAGCGCGAGCTGTTCCACCCGCTCGGGATGTACGGCGCCACCTTCGGGCGCGAGGCGCTGGAGGCAAGCGCAAGCTGGGCCCAGCCCCACGTGCGCTCGGGCCGCGGCTGGCGCGTGGTGCGGCCGAAGGAGACCTACTACCGCATCCCGCCGGCGGCGGGCGTCAACGCCTCGGCGCGCGACATGGCGCAGTGGATGCTGGCCCAGCTGGGGCATTATCCCGAGGTGGTCTCGCCCGACGTGATCGCCAGCGTGCAGGCGCCGCTGGTCGAGACACCCTACGAGATCGGGGGCTCACCCTGGCGGCGCGAACGCCTGCGCTCAGCCCACTACGGCCTCGGCTGGCGCGTGTTCGATTACGCCGGCGAGACCCTGGTCTTCCACGGCGGCGCGGTGCAGGGCTACCGCGCCCTGCTCGGCCTGTTGCCGGAGCACGACTTCGGCATCGTGATCCTGTGGAACTGCGAGAGCGGCGTACCGGGCGGCCTGTTGCCGAGTGCCCTCGACCGCGTGCTCGGGCTGCCGCAGAAGGACTGGCTGGAACTGCACCGCTTCGCACGCCGGCGCTGAGCGCGCGTGAGCCGCGGGGTTCAGCCGACCTGGCTGAGCGGGCGCGGCCGTCCGAAGTGGAAACCCTGCACGTAGTCCACCCCGATGCGCTGCACCGCGGCGTAGATGGGCGCCGACTCGACGAACTCGGCCACCGTCACCAGGCCGAGCACCTTGGCGATGCGGTGGATCGATTCGGCCAGGGCCGCCGCAACCGGATCGTGCGCCATGTCGCGCACGAACTGGCCGTCGATCTTGACGAAATCGACGCCGAGCCGGCGCAGGTAGGGGAACGAGGACAGTCCAGCACCGAAATCGTCCAGCGCGAAGCGGCAGCCGAGGGCGCGCATGCGACCCATGAACTCGGCTGCATCGCCCAGGTTCGCCACCGCCTCGCTCTCGGTGATCTCGAAGCAGAGCAGAGGCCCGACGCGCGACGCGCGCACCTCGTCCTCCACGAAGGCACGGAAGTCGGGATCCGAAATGGACGAGCCGGAGAGGTTGACCGCCACCATGTCCAGTGCCGGCCCGCCGCGCGTCTCCTGGCTGCGGAGCCAGCGCAGCGCCTGCTCCACGACCCAGCGGTCGATCCGGCCCATCAGGCCATAGCGCTGCGCCGCGGGCAGGAACTCGCCCGGCGGGATGAGGCGGCCGCTGGCGTCAGGCAGGGCAAGCAGCAGTTCCATGCGCAGCGGTTCACCCGGCCCGGCACCGGCGCAGGGCAGGATGTCGTGCGCGAGCAGGCGGAAGTCGCTGGTTTCAAGTGCGGTCTGCAGGCGCGGTACCCAGCGCATCTCGCCCTGGCGCCGCGCCACCGCCACGTCGCTCAGCTCGAACAGGTGCACGCGGTTGCGTCCGCGCTCCTTGGCCACATAGCAGGCCGCATCCGCCGCCATCAGCACGGTCTGGTGGTCGCCCGCGTCGCGCGCGATCGGCGCGACGCCGATCGAGCCGCCGATGCGGAACTGTCGGCCCTCCCACTCGAAGCGCATGCGCGCGAGGGCGTCGACCAGGTCCTGCGCCAGGCGCGCGGCCTCGGCGGGCGAGCGGCACGGCATCAACACGCCGAACTCGTCGCCACCGAGGCGCGCCAGGATGTCGTTCTCGCCGAGCTGGCCGAGCAGGGTGGCGGACACCTCGCGCAGCAGGGCATCGCCGGCGGCATGGCCGCAGGTGTCGTTGACCAGCTTGAACTGGTCGAGATCGATGTAGCCGAGCGAGTGGCCGAGGCCGGTGCCGATCGCGTCCAGCACCAACTGTTTCAGGCGGCGCTCGAACTCCTCGCGGTTGAGCAGGCCGGTGAGCGCGTCGTGGCTCGCGCGGTAGCTGAGCTCGCGCAGCAGCACGCTGGCCTGGCCGCTGTCGCGCAGGCCCAGCACGAGGCCAAACTCGGAACCGTCGGCGCCGCGCACCGGCAGCGGCGTGAGTTGCACCGTGCATTCGCTGCCGTCGCGCCGCTGCAGCGCCACGCTGCGCTGTCGCAGGGGTTCGAGCCAGGCCTGCAGGGCGGATGCGCCCATGCCCGATTCCGCCGCGGCCGGCAGCCCGGCCGGGCGCAGGACCGCGCCCAGAGCGCGACCGGAGACTTCGGCCTCGCGCCAGCCGAGCAGGCGCTCCGCACCGGCATTCATGAATTCGATGCGACCGTCCGTCGCGGTCGCGATCACGCCATCCGAGACCGCCTCGAGCACCGCCAGCAGGCGCAGACGCTCGGCATGCGCCAGCGATTGCGCCCGGCGACGGTCCTCGCAGCTGCGCACGATGGCGACCCAGGCGATCGCCCCGCCGACGGCGCCGTGTGGCACCCGCAGGTCCGCTTCGACCCAGATCCAGCGGCCGTCGCGATGGCGCAGGCGCGATTCGAAGCGCGACTCGGCGCCTTCGTCGATGCAGCGTGCGATCGCCCGCAGCCAGAGCGCGGCATCCTCCGCGTGGCAGACCGAATCCAGCCCAGACCCGACCGCCGCGACCGGCTCGCGCTCCAGCAGTCGCACCATCGCGGCACTGGCAAAGCCCAGCCGTCCAGCGCGATCTCCGCCCAGCACCAGGTCGGACGCGTGCTCGCCGACCAGCTCGGCCCAGTTCGGCAGGGCTGGCGCCGTCGGGTCGTTCACGCGAGTGGGCCGGGCGCGATCCGCGCGTCCGCGGTCGGAGGCGCGTAGGGACGCTGTGCGGCGCGCAGCGATGCACGCGATGCAAGGACGCCTGCCGATTCGGGCAGGGCCGCTGGGGCTGCGGTGGGGTCAGCCATCTCCCGTTCCCTGGCAGGGTCGCTCGGGAGGAATGCTAACAGCGAAGCATGGCTGCAGCGCGCCGGCATGCGCCGGGTGCGACGCGTCGGGGACGGATGGGGCCGCGTCAATCGAGAGAAAATCTCTCTCCCTGCCGGGCCGAGCAGGGAGAGAGTATCCGGCCTTGCGGCCTTGCGATCAGATCGCGGGTGCGACAGGGGCGGGAATGGCCGGAGCCGGAGCCGCCTTCTTGGGCGCAGCCTTCTTCTTGGCCGCGGGCTTCTTCGCAGCCGCCTTCTTGGCGGCCGGCTTCTTCGCAGCCGCCTTCTTGGCGGCGGGCTTCTTGGCGGCAGCCTTCTTCACCGCCTTCTTGGCGGCGGGCTTCTTGGCCGCAGCCTTCTTCACCACCTTCTTGGCGGCGGGCTTCTTGGCGACAGCCTTCTTCACCGCCTTCTTGGCAGCGGGCTTCTTCGCAGCCGCCTTCTTGGCGGCCGGCTTCTTCGCAGCGGCCTTCTTCGCAGCCGGCTTGGCAGCCGCCTTCTTGGCGGCCGGCTTCTTAGCAGCGGGTTTTGCTTTCTTGGTTGCCATAGCGCGTCTTAGCTCCTCGTTGGGATGTGGGGGTTAGCCCGTGATGGTCGACGTCTCAAGCGTCGTGAACCGCGGCGGTCTCGCCCCGCGGATGATCCGCGTCTGGATGCGGATCGGTCGGCCAAGCGGCGATACGCGAGATCGCCTCAGGGCCAGGTCGGCGTGCCGGACGGACACGTCGACGTGCTCCGGATACGAAAACGCCCGCGCTGGAATCGACGCAGGCGTACAACGGATCCGGCAGGTCGTACAGGGCGTGGCGGGGAGAGAACCTTTCCGTCGCGGCGGTGAGGCCGCGCTCGCGTTTCGAAGTTGTGTCGAAGGTTCTCACCATGCCCTGCAGATCGACTCTGCTGGGCGAAAGCTAATCACGCGTCATCGCAGTGTCAACAGATGCAGGCGCGTTTCTTCCAGCAGTCGCGCGGGTTGCAGCGCATCGATGCGCACGCGTGTTCGCACGAGCATCCCGCGGCACGTGCGCAAGGGCGTGCGCGCAGACCGCTTCGACGCGCGCGCAAGCGAGCAACGGCGCGGGTTTGCGCGCGCTGGGATCACGCCCCGAGTCGGCATCGCTAGGCATCGCGTGCTGCATGGCACGGCATCGCGCGACGGCGTTGCGACGAGCGAAGGACATGCGCGAGCGAGGCGCGGTCGATGCATCGAAAGCGCGCTTTGCGTGCGCCGCAACATGCCGATTGCGCGGATTGCGCGCACCGAAAACGACATCGGCCGCATGCGCGGCCGATGTCGGAGTGCGATTCGACGCGCGAGCGATCAGCTCTCGTCCTCGTTCTCGATCTGCTCGGCGTACTCGTCCGGACCGAGCAGTTCGTCGAGTTCGGCGAGATCGTCGGCCTGCACCGCGAAGATCCAGCCATCGCCGAAGGCGTCTTCATTGATCGTCTCGGGCTTGTCGGCCAGCGCCTCGTTCACCGCCACCACCTTGCCGGAGACGGGCGAATAGACATCGGAGGCGGCCTTGACCGACTCCACCACCGCGCAGCCGGCGCCGGCCTCCACGCTGTCGCCCACATTGGGCAGCTCGACGTAGACCAGGTCGCCGAGCGCGCCCTGGGCATGGTCGGAAATGCCGACCACGACACGCCCGCCTTCTTCGACGCGGGCCCATTCGTGGGACTTGAGGAACTTCAGATCGCCGGGGATCTCTTTCATGGAGCGCTCCAGATGAGCCGGTGGGGATGGGCGGCGCGATTGTAGCGGAGAGGGGGGCGCCGCAGCCGTGCGTTCAGGCCGCCGGCACCAGCACGGCGCCTTCGCGCACGAAGGGGTACCTGACCACGCGCACGGGCACTTCGCGGCCGCGGATGTCGACCCGCGTCGCACCCGGCTCGCCGCCCGGCACGCGCGCCAGCGCGATCGACTTCCCGATCGAGGGCGAGAACGTGCCGGAGAGGATCTCGCCCGCGCCGTTCTCCGTGAGCACGACCTGGCCATGGCGCAGCACGCCCTTCTCGTCCAGGACCAGGCCGATGGTCTGGCGCGGCACGCCGCCGGCTTTCTGCGCCTCCAGCGCGGCGCGGCCGATGAAATCGCGGCCCGCGTCGAAGCTCACCGTCCAGGCCAGGCCGGCCTCCAGCGGAGTGACCGTTTCGTCCATGTCCTGACCGTACAGCGCCATGCCGGCTTCCAGGCGCAGGGTGTCGCGCGCACCGAGCCCGGCCGGCTTGACCCCGGCCGCCAGCAGGCGGTTCCAGAGCGCGACCGCGTCCTTCGCGGGGACGATCACTTCGAAGCCGTCCTCGCCGGTGTAGCCGGTGCGCGCCACGAACAGGCCATCGAGTTCGGCCGCGCTGAAGCGGGCCAGCTTGAGCGCGCGTTCGGCGCTGGCGGGCGCGAGCAGGCTGGCGAACTTCGTCCGCGCGTTCGGGCCCTGCACCGCGATCATCGCCAGCTCCGGCCGTTCCAGCACGGCCACGTCGAAGCCGGCGGCCTGGGCTTCGATCCAGTGCAGGTCCTTGTCGCGGGTGGCGGCGTTGACCACGACGCGGAACCAGGTCTCGTCCAGGTAGTAGACGATCAGGTCGTCGATCACGCCGCCCGCCTCGTTCAGCATGCAGGAATAGAGCGCCTTGCCGGAGACCTTCAGCTTGTCGATCGAATTGGCGACGAGGCGGCGCAGGAAGGCGCGCACGTTGTCGCCGCGCAGGTCGACCACGGTCATGTGCGAGACGTCGAACATGCCCCCGTCGCGCCGAACCTGATGAAGTTCTTCGATCTGCGAGCCGTAGTTCAGCGGCATGTCCCAGCCGCCGAAGTCGACCATGCGGGCGCCGAGGGCGCGGTGGGAGGCGTTCAGGACGGTCTGCTGGGTCATGGCGTGACGATCGGCGGCGGGGCGGGGGCGCCTAGGGTAAGGCCTGGGCCGGCGATGCGGAACGGTACGGCTGCGCTCAGGCCAGCGCCTTCTCCAGCACCTCGAAGCGCAGGTCGTCCCGCCTCGGTCGGCCGAAGCGCTCGTCGCCGTAGGGAAAGGGCTTGAGCACCCCGGTGCGGACGTAGCCGCGGCGCTGGTACCAGGCGATCAGCTCGGAACGCAGGTCGATCACCGTCATCCGCATCTGCTCCAGGCCCCAGTCCTCGCGCGCCACGCGCTCGGCTTCGGCCAGCACGCGATCGCCGATCCCGCGCCCCTGCGCGGTCGGCAGGACCGCGAACATGCCGAAGTAGCCCGCGCCATCCTCCTCGGCCACGTGCGCGCAGGCCAGCAGCCGGCCCTGATCCTCCAGCAGCAGCACGCGCGAGCGCGGCCGCAGGATATCGGCGCGCAGCAATTCCGGATCGACCCGGTTGCCATCGAGGAGGTCGGCCTCGGTGGTCCACCCGACGCGGCTGCTCTCGCCGCGGTAGGCCGAGGTGACCAGGGCGACGATGGCGGGGATGTCGCGCTCCTCCGCGGCGCGAAGCCGGGATTCGGGACTCGAAGGCCGGGATTCGGGATTCGGGATTCGGGATTCGCTCAAGCTCGCACTCCCCGTCGCACGGAGGGCTTAAGTGCCGGGTAACGGCGAGCATCCAGAATGCGACAAGCACGCTCGACGAATCCCAAATCCCGAATCCCGAATCCCAGCGTCACAGCAACAGCCTCCGCACCTTCCCGATCGCTGCCACCAGCGCCTCGACCTCCTCGTGCGTGTTGTAGAAGGCGAGCGAGGCGCGGCAGGTGGCGGGGACGCCGTAGAAGGCCATCAGCGGATGGGCGCAGTGGTGGCCGGAGCGCACCGCGACGCCTTCGAGGTCGAGCAGGGTGGCCAGGTCGTGCGCGTGCGCGCCCTCGACCAGGAAGCTGATCACCGCAGCCTTCTCGCGCGCGCTGCCGATGATGCGCAGGCCTTCGACCGCGCCCAGGGCCTCGGTCGCGTGCGCCAGCAGCTCCTGCTCGCGCGCGTCGATGCGGTCCATGCCGATGGCCGTGAGGTAGTCGACCGCCGCGCCCAGGCCGATGTGGCCGGCGATATTGGGCGTGCCGGCCTCGAACTTGTGCGGCGGGTCGTTGAACACCGTGGCCTCGAAGCGCACTTCCTTGATCATCTCGCCGCCGCCGAGGAAGGGCGGCATCGCAGCGAGGTGCTCGCGCCGCGCCCACAGCGCGCCGGTGCCGGTCGGGCCGCACATCTTGTGCCCGGTGAGGACGTAGAAGTCGCAGCCGAGGGACGGGATGTCGACCGGCCGGTGCGGCACCGCCTGCGAACCATCGACCAGGGTGACGATGCCGCGGCGGCGCGCCTCCCGGCAGATCTCGCGCACCGGATTGACCGTGCCCAGCACGTTCGAGACGTGGGTAAGGCCGAGCAGCGTCACCTCCGGTGTCATCGCGCGGTAGAGCGCGTCGAGGTCCAGCTCGCCGGCCGGGGTGATCTCGGCCACCTTGATGCGGGCGCCAGTGCGCTCGGCCACCAGCTGCCAGGGCACGATATTGGCGTGGTGCTCCATGCGGGTGAGCAGGATCGCATCGCCCGCCTTCAGCCGGGGCAGGGCCCAGGAGTAGGCCACCAGATTGATCGCAAACGTCGTTCCGCTGCACAGCACCAGCTCATCGCGGTGCACCTTGAGGAAGGCGGCCAGCTTGGCGCGCGCCGCCTCGTAGGCCTCGGTCGCCTCGGTGCCGAGCGCGTGCACGGCGCGGCTCACGTTGGCGTTGTGGCGGCGGTAGAAATCGTCGACCGCCTCGATCACCGCGGCCGGCTTCTGTCCGGTATTGGCCGAGTCGAGGTAGACCAGCGGCTTGCCGTGCACCTGCCGCTCAAGCAGGGGGAAGTCAGCGCGCACCCGCGCCCAGTCGATCGCAGTCTGGCTCATGCGGATTCCTCGATGCGGTCGCCATGGCTGTGCGGCGTGGAGATCACCAGGACGCGCACATCGAGCAGCGACTCGTTGCGGAACTGATGCGGCATGCCCGGCGCCACGTGCAGGCCTTCGCCCGGTCCGAGCACGTGTGCCACGCCGTCGACCACGAGCACGGCCTGCCCGTCCAGCACGTAGAAGAACTGGCGCGCCTTCGAATGGCGGTGGTTGACCTCGCTGGCGCCGGCCGGCACCAACTCCTCGATGACCGACAGGTGCGGATCGTCGAGCAGGTGCCAGCCCTCGCAGCCCTCACCCCAGAAGTAGCGGTGCGCGGTGTCGCGGCTGGACACGCTCACGCGCGGGCCTCCCCGCGCGCCAGCGCCGCGTCGAGCCGCTTGGCCACGCCTTCGGCCAGATCGCCGCTCGCCACCGCCTGCAGCGGCTCGCGACAGAAGGCGGCGGTCAGCAGGGCGCGCGCTGCCTCCAGCGGGAGACCGCGGGAGCGCAGATAGAACAGGGCCTGCGGATCGAGCCGGCCGACGGTGGCGCCGTGCGCGGCCTGGACCTCGTCGGCGTGGATCACCAGCACCGGTTGGGTGTCGATCTCGGCGCCCTCGGACAGCAGCAGGTTCTTGTTCGCCAGCGCCGCCGAGCTGCCATCGGCGCCGGCGCGGATCTCGATGCCGCCATGGAACACGGCGCGGCCGCGCTCATTCGCCAGGCCGCGCCAGGTCAGTTCGCAGTCGGTCTGAGGCGCGGCGTGGTCGATGCCTAGGCGCGTATCCAGGTGACGCCGGCCATCGGCCAGCAGGACGCCATTGGCCAGCAGGCGCGCACCACGCCCCTGCAGCGAGACGTTCAGTTCGTGCCGGGACAGCGCAGCGCCCAGCTCCAGATCGAAACGGCGGTACTCGGCCTCGCCGGCCAGCGCGGCGTCGGTGCGCAGGAGACTGGTGGCGGTGCCGGACTCGTCCTGCAGGCGCAGGTGGGTCAGCCGTGCCGCGGGCTTCAGGTGCACGTGGCAGAGCGCATTGATGAGGTGCGCATGCTCGCCCGCAGCGAGGTGGTGCTCGACCACGGTCAGCTCCGCGCCTTCGCGTAGCTCGATCAGGTGGCGCAGGTGCCAGGCCTGGTCAGCCTCCGCACCGGTACCGATGAACACCAGGTGCACCGGTGGCTCGATCCGCAGCCCGGCCTCCACCCGCAGCAGGGCACCCTCGGTCGCGAGCGCGGCGTTGAGGCGTGGGAAGGTGTCGTCCGCCGCCTCGAAGCGGCGCGCGAGGAAGTTCACCGCCCGCGCATCGCCGGCGGCGAGCTGGGCCGAGAGCGGTCGCAGGATCAGGCCGTCGGGAAGCGTCTGGCTGCGGGAAAGCCCGGCGTCGAAGCGGCCGTTGACGAAGACCAGCCGCGGCGCCGGGATGTGCGCCAGCACGGCCGGATCGACACTCGCGGTGTCCGCCGAGGGTGCAAAGGCGCGCCGCTCGAGCGCGCGCAGCGAGGTGTACTTCCAGCGCTCGGCGCGTGCCTTGGGCAGGCCGTCGGCAAGCGCCGCATCGAGCGCCGCGCGCCTTGCAGCGCCCAGGTCACCGGCCTCGCGCAGCGCGGCGGGCAGGGCATCGAAGCCGCTGCGGAAAGCGTCGAGCAGGGCGCTCATGCGGTCGCCCCTGTCACGCGGACGGAGCGAAGAGCCTTCTCTTGCCACGGATGAACACGGAAAGACACGGATAAGAGCGGATCAATCCTGTGGATTGTTTGCTTTGAATCCGTGTTCATCCGTGTAGATCCGTGGCCAAGGATGCTCTTGCGTTGTCCAGGTCGAGGCCATGCGGAGGAGCGCATCACGCCGCCTCCGGCGCGATGCGGTCCTTCAGCCAGGCGTAGCCGTGCTGTTCGAGCTGCAGGGCCAGCTCGGGGCCGCCGGATTCGACGATGCGGCCATCGGCCAGGACGTGCACGAAGTCGGGCTTGATGTAGTCGAGCAGGCGCTGGTAGTGGGTGATGACGAGGAAGGCGCGCGCGGGCGAGCGCTGCGCGTTGACGCCGTCGGCCACCGCGCGCAGGGCGTCGATGTCCAGGCCCGAGTCGGTCTCGTCCAGGATCGCGAGTTTCGGCTCCAGCACCGCCATCTGGAAGATCTCGTTGCGCTTCTTCTCGCCGCCGCTGAAGCCCACGTTCAGGTTGCGGTTCATCAGGTCGGCGTCCATCTCCACGAACTTGGCGCGTTCGCGCACCAGGGCGAGGAAGTCCTTGCCACCGA
>JANJTY010000618.1 GCA_024710865.1 Lysobacteraceae bacterium
CGGTGCTGCACGCCGCCGCGGTCGGCGTGCTGGGCGATCGCGTGCCCGAGTACAGCCTCGCCATCTGGCACGGCATCAACTGGCCGCTGATCATGAGCGTGGCCGGCGTCGCCGGCGGCGTCGCGCTCTACTTCGGACTGCGCCGCGCCGTCGACATCCATCGGCTCTCGCCGCGCTCGCTCGGTTTCCGTGTCTTCCACTGGCTGCTCGACCGCCTGCTCGGCGCGTCGCGCCGCGTGACCGCCACGCTCGAGAACGGCAGCCTGCAGCGCTACCTCGGCTGGATGGTGCTGGCCGCGCTGGCGGTCGGCTTCGCGCCCTTCTTCGATGGCGGTCGGCTGGGCCTGCTCGACGGTGCGGGCCAGCCCATGCCGGCGCTGGGCTGGCTGCTCTGGACCCTGATCGTGGCCGGCGCGCTCGCCACCGCCGCGCTGCGCCGGCAGCGGCTGGTGGCGCTGATCGTGATCGGCGCGGTGGGCCTCGGCGTGAGCCTGGCCTTCGTGTTTCTCTCCGCGCCCGACCTTGCTCTGACCCAGCTGCTGGTGGAGATGGTCACGATCACGCTGATGCTGCTCGCGCTCAACTACCTGCCGCAGCAGGGCGCGCTCGACGACCGCCCGCTGCGCCGCTGGCGCGACGCGGCCATCGCGCTCGGCGCCGGCGGCGGCGTGGCGGCGATGATCTACGCCATCATCACCCGCCCGCTCGACACCGTGGCGGGCGAGATGTTGGCGCGCTCGGTGCCGCAGGGCGGCGGCACCAACGTGGTCAACGTGATCCTGGTCGACATCCGCGGCTTCGACACCATGGGCGAGATCGCGGTGTTCGGCATGGGCGGCCTCGTGGTCCATGCCCTGCTGCGCCACGCCCGCATGAATCCCGAGCAGGTCGTGCCCGGGCCCGCGGACCGGCCGCTGGTCCCGATCCTGGTCTCGCAGCTGCTGTTTCCGCTCGCCATCGCGGTCGCGCTGTACCTGTTCCTGCGCGGCCACAACCTGCCCGGCGGCGGCTTCATCGCCGGACTGGTGCTGACCGTGCCGCTGATCCTGCAGTACGTGGTTTCGGGCAGCCAGTACGTGGAGAACCGCATCGGCTTCGACTACGGCCGCGGCATCGGCATCGGCCTGCTGATTGCCCTGGCCACCGGCTTTGCCGCCATGGGCTTCGGCCTGCCCTTCCTCACCAGCGCCCACATCCATCCGCACCTGCCGGTCATCGGCGAGCTGCCGCTGGCCAGCGCCATGGGCTTTGACACCGGCGTGCTGCTGGTGGTCTTCGGCGCCGCGATGCTGGCGCTGGCGATGATGGGCCGCATCCACACCGCCCCCGAGCCCAGCCCGACGGAGTCCCGCCGATGATGGAGTTCGCCCTTGCCAGCGCGGTCGGCGTGCTGGTCGCCGCCGGCGTCTACCTGCTGCTGCGCGCACGCAGCTTCGAGGTGATCCTCGGCCTCACCCTGCTCTCCTACGCCGTGAACCTGCTGATCTTCTCGATGGGCCGGCTGGTGGTGGGCAAGCCGCCGGTGCTGCAGGCCGGCCTTGACCCCACCCTCGCCAACCACGTCGATCCGCTGCCGCAGGCCCTGGTGCTGACCGCCATCGTGATCGGCTTCGGCATGACCGCGGTGCTGCTGGTGGTGTCCATGCGCAGCCGCGCCGACAACCGCAGCGACCACGTCGACGCCGCCGACGCCGCGGAACCGCTGCCGCAGCGGGAGGAGGAGGCATGAGCCACCTGCCCGCCCTGCCGATCCTGCTGCCGCTCACCCTCGGCGCCCTGCTGCTGGTGGTGGAGAAGCGCGGCATCGGCCTGCAGCGCGCGCTCGGTTTTCTCGGCGTCGCCGGACTGGCGGCCGCGGCCGTGCAACTCACGCTCACTGCCGCCGAGGGCGGCATCGGCGTGTATCTGCTGGGCAACTGGGAGGCGCGCCTCGGCATCGTGCTGGTCGCCGACCGCCTCAGCGCGCTGATGCTGCTGACCACGGCCCTGCTGGCCGGCGCCGCCCTGCTCCACGCCAGCGCCGGCTGGGACCGCAAGGCGCCGCACTTCCACGCCCTGTTCCAGTTCCAGCTTGCCGGCATCAACGGCGCCTTCCTCACCGGCGACCTGTTCAACCTGTTCGTGTTCTTCGAGGTGCTGCTGATCGCCAGCTACGGCCTGATGCTGAGCGGCGGCTTCGGCCCGCGCCTGCGCGCCGGCGTGCACTACGTCGCGTTCAACATCACCGCCTCGACCCTGTTCCTGGTCGGTCTCGGCTTCCTCTACGGCCTGACCGGCGCGCTCAACATGGGCGAGCTCTCGCACCGCGTGTCCCAGCTCGCGCCGGAGAACGTGGCGGCGCTCAAGGCCACCGCCGGCCTGCTGGTCGTGGTGTTCTGCTCCAAGGCCGCGATCGGCCCGCTCTACCTCTGGCTGCCGGAGGCCTATTCGCGCAGCCCGGCCGCGGTGGCGGCGCTCTTCGCGATCATGACCAAGGTCGGCGTCTACGCCATCCTGCGGGTGAACACCCTGGTGTTCGGCAACGACGCGGGCGAGCTGGCCAACATGGCCTGGACCTGGCTGCTGCCGGCCGCCGCCGTCACCCTGGCGCTCGCCAGCCTGGGCGCGCTGGCGGCGCGCTCGCTGCGCGGGCTGGCCGGCTACCTGGTGGTGGCCTCGGCCGCGACCCTGTTCCTGGCCTTCGGCATGAACACCGCCGAAGCGCTCGGCGCCGGCCTCTACTACCTGGCCCAGAGCACCTTCGTCGCGGCCGCGCTGTTCCTGCTGGCCGACCTGGTGCGCAGCCAGCGGCCCGAGGCCGGCGACGCGCTCGACCGCCCCGGTGCGCTCGGCCGCCGCGCCCTGCTCGGCGCCCTCTTCGCCGTGGCCGCCGTGGCGGTGGTGGGCCTGCCGCCGCTCGCCGGCTTCATCGGCAAGTTCGCGATCCTGGCGGCCGTGCCGCAGGCGCAGGCCGTCTGGCTCTGGCCCCTGATCCTGGTCACCAGCCTGCTCGCCATCGTCGCGCTGGCGCGTGCCGGCGGCGAGCTGTTCTGGGAGTCGCCGCCGCCCGCAGCCGGAACGACCCTGCCGCTGTCGCGGCGAGGAACGGTGGCAGTCGCTCTGCTGCTGGGCCTAACCGCCGCGATGAGTCTGGGCGCCGGTCCGATGCTGCGCTACACCGAGGCCGCCGGCGCGCAACTGCTGCAGCCCGGTGTGTATGCCGACACCATCCGCAGCACCGCGCCCGCGCCGCGCGGCGCTGCCCACGCCACGGAGGCGCAGCCATGAGGCGCTTGCTGCCGTCCCTGCCGCTCAGTCTGGCGGTGTTCCTGGTCTGGCTGCTGCTGGTCGGCAGCCTGGCCCCGGGCGACCTTATGATGGCCACGCTGCTGGCGATCGCGCTGCCGCTCATGACCCACCGCCTGCGCCCCAGCCAGGCGCGCATGCGCCGGCCGCTGCTGGCCCTGCGTTTCTTCCTGCTGGTGCTGTGGGACATCGTGGTCGCCAACCTGCAGGTGGCGCGCGCCATCCTCGGCCCGGAATCGCGCATCCGGCCCGGCTTCATCTGGATCCCGCTCGACATCACCAACCCCTACGGCATCTCGGCCCTGGCCGGCACCATCACCATGACGCCGGGCACGGTCTCGATCGAGGTCAGCGAGGACCGCCGCTTCCTGCTCGTGCACTGCCTGCTGCTGAACGACGACGCCGCGGGCCAGATCGCGCAGATCAAGCAGCGCTACGAGGCGCCGCTGCGGGAGATCTTCCCGTGAGCGCGGCCATCCGCTTCAGCGCCCGCACCGGAGCACCGGCATGATCGATACCGCCCTCGACATCGCGCTCGGCCTGTTCGGCCTGTCCATGCTGCTCAACCTCGGGCGTCTCCTGCGCGGGCCCGACGCCACCGACCGCGCGCTCGCGCTCGACACGCTCTACATCAACACCGTCGCCCTGCTCATCCTGTTCGGCATGAAGCTCGGCTCGATGGTGTTCTTCGAGGCCGCCGTCGTCATCGCCCTGCTCGGCTTCGTCAGCACCCTGGTGCTGGCCAAGTACGTGCTGCGCCGGGACATCATCGAATGAGCGCCATGACCGCCCTGCTCGAATACCTCATCGTCTTCCTGCTGCTGGCCGGCGGCGCCTTTTCGCTGGTCGGCTCCTATGGCCTGGCCAAGCTGTCGGACTTCTACAAGCGCCTGCATGGGCCAAGCAAGGCGACCACGCTGGGCGTGGGCGGCGTGCTGCTGGCCTCGCTGCTGCTGCATGCCCTGCGCGGCGACGAGAGCAACGGACGCGAGCTGCTGATCACGCTGTTCCTGTTCCTCACCGCGCCGGTCAGTGCCTACACCCTTGGCCGCGCGGCGCTGGCGCTGCGGCCGCAGGACCGGCCGCCCACGCCGCGCCAGCCGCCGCCAGGCTGAACCCGCGCGCCCGCCATCGCATTCAGCGCAGGCGCACCACATCGACCAGCTCCGCGCGCAAGGCCTCGCCCTGCAAGCGGATGGGCTCGCCCGCGCAGCGCCAGGCCTGGGTCAGCCAGCCCTGCGCATCGGCTGCGCGCGGGCGCTCGCGTTCGGTCACGCTAACGCGCAGCGCATTGCCGGAGAAGCCCAGGTCGCTCACCGCCAGCCATTCGCCACGCGGACAGTCGAAGGCCAGGTCGATCCGCTGCAGGCCGCGCGCGCGCAGGCGGTTGAGGCGATCCGGCAGGTACTCCGGATCGAGCCTGAGCGGCACGCCCTCGGCCGGATGCAGGACGGCGGCGGGCTGGATCAGGCCGAAGCCGGCGAAGCGCTGGTCCGGTTCCAGACCCATGCGGGCAAGCAGGGCCAGCGGCAGGCCGACGCGGTGACGTCCGCCGTCGGCGCCGCCGATGCGCGGCACGTTCGCGCCGCAGTGGATTGCGCTGGCGCTGGCCTCGGCCATGGAGAGCAGCGCGGCGAGGTCGCCGTGCAGGCGCAGGTCGTCGCCGCTGCGGCACAGGCGACGCGCCAGGCGCGGCTGCTCGAAGGCCGGCAGGTAGGAGCGCAGGTCGTCCCCGCGCGCGGCGCGGCCAGTCACGTCGACCGCCCAGGCCACCGGCACGCGCAGCTCGCCGCTGCGCCGCGCCTGCTCGAGCGCAGCAAGCTGCCAGCCCAGGGCGCTCGCCGCGAGCACCGCCAGCAGCGCAGCCAGAACGGAGCGTGCGTGCAGGCCGCGCGCCAGACCGAGCACGCCGAGCAGGGCGCAGGCCTTGAGCGGCATCAGGCTGTGCACCATCCAGGGCGGCATCGGGTGGCGCAGCAGCAGCACGAAGATCAGCGCCGCCAGCAGGTACAGCCACAGCGCCAGTGCAAGCCGCTGTCCCTCACGCGCCAGGCGTAGCGCACCGAGCAGCGCACCGAGCGCGAGCAGCGGCACCGCCAGCTGCAGCAGCGGCCAGGGCGCAGCGTCCTGCTGAAGCAAGCGATCAGCAAAGGCCTCGCCGCCGAACAGCACGCCGAACGCCGTGCGCGGCATCGCCGCGAAGCGCGCGCCGTAATCGCTGCGGCCGAAATAGTCAGCCGTACCGGACAACTGGGGCAGGCCACGGCCAACTTCGTACCAAAGCACCGGCAGCACCGGCAGCAGTCCGCCCAGCAGCAAACCCAGCAGCGCCCAAGGCCGCTGGCGCAGCACGGGCCAGACCATCACCAGCAGCAGCGGCAGCGACGCGATGGCGGTCGGATGCGCATGCAGGGCCAGGCTGGCCACCAGGCCGAGCGGGAACAGGCTGGCGCCCGGCCCGACCTGACGCGCGCGCAGCGCCAGCAGCAGGGCCGCGAGCACGGCGGTCTCGACCACGCTGGCGTGGGTCGGCGTCAGTGCCGCGAGCGCCGACCATCCCGGGACGGCCACCAGCGCGGCCAGCGCCAGGCCGGCCGGCCAGCCGGCGGCGCGACGGCCCAGCCACCAGGCCAGCGGCACCTTGAACGCGACCAGCGCCGCCAGCAAGAGCAGCGCGGCGGACAGGCTCGGCCAGACCAGCATCGGCAGGGCCAGCAGGTAGAACCAGGCTGGGCCCAGCGACCAGATCACGTTGAAGCTGGGCCCGAGCAGCGGCCAGTGTCCACCCAGCGCGATCGCCACCGCGTTCGAAAGGTCGCGCCCGGAGTCGGTGACCAGCACGCCGTACAGCACGGGCAGCGCAGCGAGCAGGGCGAGCAGCGCAACGGCGGCCCGCGCCGGCCAGGGTGGGTCGACAGTGGCCGTGCGCGCCGGCGTCGGCTGCGGCGGACTCACGCCCAGCGGTTCGCGCTGCGGGCGAAGTCCGGATCCTGCGGGCGCACCACGCAGAAGCGCTGCCCGGTCGGGGCCTGCATCACCGTCCAGGTGTGCACATTCGCCACGCGCGTGGCACCGAGGGCTTCCAGCCGGGCCACCTCGGCCTCGACGTCGTCGCTCTCGATGTCGAGGTGGACGCGGCTCTCGTGGCTGACCGCCTGCACCTCGATGTGGAGCCGGCCGGCGGGATCGAGGAGACGCACATAGCGCCCCTCCTCGCCCGGACTCTGGCGCGTAGGCATGCCCAGGGCGGCGCTCCAGAACGCGGCCGCGGCTTCGAGGTCGTCGGTCTGGCAGTCGATGATGAAACCGGATAGGCGGCTCTGGTGCATGGCGCGTCCCGCTCGGAAAGGAACGGCATTATCGCCGCAGCGCCGACCGCGGCATCATGGTGCCGCCCTGCCCGATCAACGGTCCGAGCCATGCCTGGCCTCCGCGTCCTGCTCGCTGCCCTGCTGCTCGCGGCGGTCGACGCGGTCGACGCGTCGGCGACGGAGCGGAGCGAGGCCATCGCCCGACTGCCGCAGGAGATCGAAGCCTCGATCCGGGCCGCAGCCGACGCCACGCCACGGCCGCCACTGGCGCGCCTGGAGTGGCTGGTCGAGCGTCTTTTCGCTGCGGATGGCTTCGCGCTGGAGTACGACAATGCCCGCACCCGCAGCGTCGCGGAGACGCTGCGGGAACGGCGCGGAAACTGCCTGTCCTTCACCCTCACCTTCGTCGCCCTGGCGCGCGCCATCGGCCTCGACGCACGCCTGCAGGAGACCGAGCGCAACCAGCTCTGGCTGCGCGACGACGACACCCTGTTCCACGCCCGCCACATGAACGCGGTGGTGCGCATCGGACACCGCCGCTACGTTGCCGACTTCGACCGCGACCTGCCCCTGCTGCGCACGCGGGCGCGCATCGTCGAGGACAGGCGAGGCCTGGCGCACTACTTCAACAACCGCGGCGCCGAGCGCATGGCCGAGGGCGGACTGGATGCGGCCGGGGCGCTGTTCGCGCGCGCTATCGCGCTCGACCCGGGACTGGTCTCGAGCTGGAACAACCGTGGCGTCCTGCGCCTGCGTCGCGGCGATCCGGACGGCGCCGAATCCGACTGGCGGCGCGCGCTGCAGCTGGACGCGGCGCACGTACCGGCGCTGTCGAACCTGCTGGCCCTTTACCGGCGGCTGGGACGACTCGAACGCGTGCCGGCACTCGAGCAGCGCCTGCAGCAGGCGCAGCGGCGTGATCCCTTCCATCAGTTCCTGCTCGCGCACGAACACGAGCGCGCCGGTCGCCACGCGGAGGCC
>JANJTY010000632.1 GCA_024710865.1 Lysobacteraceae bacterium
TCGAAGCGCCCCGAGTCCTGCAGCGCGCGCAGGCTCTGCTCGGCCAGGCGGCGCTGCTCGGCGTCGCGCGGGAAGATCGCGCTGCGGTACTGCGGGCCGGCGTCGCAGAACTGGCGGTTGACCGCGACCGGATCGATGTTCTTCCAGAACACGTCGAGCAGGGTGGCGTAGTCGACCCTGGCCGGGTCGTAGCGCACCTCGATCGCCTCGATGTGGCCGCTGCGCCCGCCCGAGACCTGTTCGTAGGTCGGATTCGGCAGGGCTCCACCGGTGTAGCCGGAGGTGGTCGAGAGCACGCCGTCGAGCTTGTCGAAGGGCGGCTCCATGCACCAGAAGCAGCCGCCGGCGAAGATCGCGATGCCGGCGTTCGCCAACGCCGGCTCGCCGCCGAGCTGGACCTCGACCACGGCCTCGCGCGTCGCCGGTTGCGCCGTCGCGGCCGGCGCCAGCGCGACCAGCAGCAGCCCTATCGCGGCAAGGATGCGGCGGCTCACGTGCGCAGCTCCGGCAAGGCCTGACCTTGCGGCACGAAGCGCAGCGCAAGCCCGTTGTTGCACCAGCGCTGCCCGGTCGGCGGCGGGCCATCGTCGAACACGTGGCCCTGGTGCCCGCCGCAGCGGATGCAGTGGTACTCGGTGCGCGGCCAGATCAGCTTGAAGTCGGTCTTGGTGCCCAGGCGTCCCTCGATCGGGCGGGTGAAGCTGGGCCAGCCGGTGCCGGACTCGTACTTGTCGGCGGCATCGAACAGCGGCAGGAAACAGGCCGCGCACAGATAGGTGCCGGGACGCTTTTCCGCATTGAGAGCGCTGGAGCCGGCCGGCTCGGTGCCCTCGTCGAACAGGATGCGGAAGGCCGCGGGCGAGACCAGCTCACGCCACTGGGCGCGGGTCTTGCGCAAGGGCGCGATGGCGGCGGCCGGCTCGTTTGCCAGCGCGCGCGCGGCGATACCCGCCAGGGGCAATGGCAGCAGGGCCTGCAACAGGGTTCGACGGTTCATGGAGCGCTCCTTCGGCAGCACGCGGCCGGAGTCGGATCCGGCCTCGAATCGACGCCCACGCTAGCAAGTCCGCGGTGGTCGTCCCGTGCAGGAGAAGAGCGACCGAGGCGCGATTCGATTCGCGCAACCCGCAGGCCGGCCGAAGACGGGGATCAGGAGGTCATGCGTTCCCAGAACGCCTTGACGCCGTCGAGGAAGCCGGACGAGCGCGGCGAGTGGCGCCGGGCCTGGTCGCCCTCGAAGGTGCCTTCGAACTCTTCCAGCAGCTCGCGCTGGCGCTTGGTCAGGTTGACCGGGGTTTCGATCACCACGCGGCAGTGCAGGTCGCCGGGTTCGCGCGAGCGCACCGAGCGCACGCCCTTGCCGCGCAGGCGGAACAGCTTGCCGGTCTGGGTCTCCATCGGGACCTTGATCTCGACCTCGCCGCCCAGGGTCGGCACCGTGATGGTGTCGCCCAACGCCGCCTGCGAGAAGCGGATCGGCACCTCGCAGTAGAGGTCGTCACCATCGCGCTGGAAGATCGGGTGGGGGCGGACGTTGATCTCGACGTAGAGATCGCCGGCCTGCGCGCCGGCCGGTCCGGCCTCGCCCTCGCCGGCCAGGCGGATGCGGTCGCCCACGTCCACGCCGGCGGGAATCTTCACCGCCAGGGTGCGGGTGTGCTCGACCCGGCCCTCGCCCTCGCAGTCGCCGCAGGGCTTGCTGATCCTGCGGCCACTGCCGCCACAGTGCGGGCAGGCCTGCTGCACCGAGAAGATGCCCTGCTGCATGCGCACGCGGCCGTGGCCGCGGCAGGTCGGACAGGTCTCGGTCTTGCCGTCCTCCGAACCGCTGCCGTCGCAGGTCTCGCAGGCCACCAGGCTGGGCACCTCGATGCGCTTCTCGATGCCGGAGACGGCCTCTTCCAGGTCCAGTTCTAGGATGTAGCGCAGGTCGGCGCCGCGGCGCGGCCCCTGGCGGCGGCCGCCGCCGAAGATCTCGCCGAAGATGTCGCCGAAGATGTCGCCCATGTCGCCGCCGAAGCCCGGCCCACCGCCGCCACGACCGCCCATGCCCTGCTCGAAGGCGGCATGGCCGTGCTGGTCGTAGAGCCGGCGCTTGCCCGGATCGGACAGCACCTCCCAGGCCTCCTTGGCCTCCTTGAAACGCTCCTCGGCCTCCTTGTCGTCCGGATTGCGGTCCGGATGGAACTTCATCGCCAGGCGCCGATAGGACTTCTTGAGCTCGTCTTCGCTCGCGGTCTTCTCGACACTGAGGATTTCGTAGTAGCAGCGTTTCATGGCAGGGATTCGGGATTCGGGATTCGGGCTTCGCAAACAGCTGGGCCGCGAACGCCGTCGGCATCGCGGCCCAGGAAGGCACCAGGATCGGGTCGTGCGGGGACCGCTCTCACGAATCCCGAATCACGAATCCCGAATCCCGGCCTCACTCACTTGTTGTCCTTCACCTCGGTGAACTCCGCATCCACCACGTCGTCGGCCCTGGCCGAGGCGCCCGGCTGCGGGCCGGCGTCGGGGCCGCCGGGCTGCTGCGCAGCGGCGGCGGCAAAGAGCGACTGCGCGGCGGACTCAAGGGCGTTGGACTTGGCCTCGATCTGGGCCTTGTCCTCGCTCTTCATCGCGGTCTCGACCTCGGCGATGGCGGCTTCGACCTTGCCGATCGCGTCGCCCGGCACCTTGCTGCCGTGCTCCTTGATGGCGCTGCGCGCGGCGTGGATGAGGCCGTCGGCGCGGTTGCGCGCGGTGATCAGGTCGTGGAACTTCTTGTCCTCCTCGCGGTTGGCCTCGGCATCGGCCACCATGCGCTGGATCTCGTCGTCCGACAGGCCGGAGCCGGCCTTGATCTCGACCCGCTGCTCCTTGCCGGTCTTCTTGTCCTTGGCCGAGACGTGCAGGATGCCGTTAGCGTCGATGTCGAAGCTCACCTCCACCTGCGGCATGCCGCGCGGCGCGGCGTCGA
>JANJTY010000654.1 GCA_024710865.1 Lysobacteraceae bacterium
CCGCCGCAGCACGTGCAGGACATGGTCGACTCGATCCGCATCCCGCGCGGCGCGGGCTCGGCGGCACACATCGCGCAGCACTGACCACCCCGCCCCGCGCCACCACGCATCGGCCCCGCCTGGACAGCGGGGCCGATGCCTTTTGGCACTGGCGGATGCGGCTGCGCATTGGCCCAGGCTGACGCCCCAGGGGGTATCGACGGCCGCGCAGCGATGCGCTCGGTTCGCCCGGTCGAAGGGAAGCGCGCGTGCATCACAGTTCGTGAAGGGAAAGTGTTGACGGATTTCTGCGTTCGGCATAGCGTGATCTCCCGCCAGCGGTCACTCGGGAGATCCCCGATGCCAGCTGCGCGTCCCGCCGTCGCCCAGGCGGAAGTTACTGGTATCGGCTGCTCAAGCAACTCGGTCCTCCTGGAGGTCACGTGGTCGTGAGCGTGTGCGCATGGATGTGGGGAATGGTCGTGGTTTCTGGGCCTCGGCGCGCTGCGCCTGGACGATGCCGAACCGCCGCTCGCGTGATCCGAGTCGCAGATACGTAACGCCGCTGCACAGGTTGTTGACACTCGTCAGTTGAACGCCGTCAGATACCCCGCACTGTATCTACTCGACGCGTTCCGCCCGCCCCATGTCCCCCGCCAACCGGAAGATTCGACGTGACGCTTGGATTCAAGGACTGGCAGCCCATGCGCGACCCGCGCGACCTGTCCCAGTCGCGTGTCCGACTGAAGCCGGGTCTGGCAGGGATGCCCGAATTCGGAGTTGGTGCGCATGCGGCGGCGTGAGTTGACCCTGGCCATGGTCGGGTTGAGCGCGCACGACGAGCGCCTGGTGCGCTCCTTCCTGCGCGTGCTGGATGGACGCACCCGCGCGAGCTGGAGCCTGGTCGAGGGACTCGAGGCGGATGCCGCGATCTGCGTGCCGGGCAACGCCATGGCGCGCCTGGCAAACGACTACGAGCAGCGCAGTGGCCGCCCGATCTGCATGGCCGTGATGGATCCGGCCGAAGCCGCGGGCCCCTGGAATCGACTGCTGCACCGGCCGATCCGGATCCGTGAGTTCCAGGATGCGCTCGACGCCCTGGCTTCGGAGGCGGAGCAGCCCGCGGCCGTTGCCCGGCAGGCGGGCGCCGGCGCGCGTAGCGCAGGGACGGCCAGCCAGGGGTCGGCGCTGGCGGTGCTGCGTCGTGTGCGCGAGGCGCCGGAGACCGAGCCGCGCTGCGTGATCGTGCGCGTCGGAGACATCGAAATCGTCGTGCACCTGCCGCAGGCGAAATGCTATTCCGCCAGTGGGTTCGGTCCCGCGGTGCTGCGCGCGCTGGCCCAGGATGAGTCGCCGGCGACGGTGACCCAGTGCCGTGTGGGAGAGCTGCGGGAAGAGCCCTCGGCGACCAAGTGGGTCTGGCTGGAGACGCTGCTCTGGAACATCGGGCTGCTGGGCGAGAGCGCGCGTCAGCTGGACGTCGCTGGTCCCGGCCGCCAGCTGCATCTGCGCTGCTGGCCCGATTTCGGGCGGATTCCTTCCGATCCACAGTACATCCGACTCACCGCGCTCCTGATCAAGCAGGCGCTGACGGCCGAGGCGCTCGGGTCGGCTGCAGGCGTGGCCGGCGAGACGGTTGCGGCCTTCGCGCGCGCGTGCGCGTGCTGCGGCATCCTCGAGGTGTCGCGCGTGGAGGCGGTGCCGGTTCCGGCGGCGGACGTTCCCGGCGGCATGCGCAGCCTGTTCGGCTTGCTGCGTTCGGCCCTTGGCATGCGGAGCTAGCGGCTATGTCGGCACGCGAATTCAAGCTGATCTTCACCGGCCCGATGGGGGCCGGCAAGACCACCGCGATCCGCGCGGTGAGCGAGATCGAGGCGGTGGCGACCGAAGTCGCCAACACCGACCGGGACACCTGCGACAAGGAGTCGACCACGGTCGCGCTGGATTACGGCGAGATCACCCTGACGGGCGGCTCGCGGCTACGGCTCTACGGCACGCCGGGCCAGGTCCGCTTCGAGTACATGTGGAAGATCCTGTCCCGTGGCGCGGTGGGCGTGGTGATCCTGATCGATGGATCCCGTCCCGATCCCGCCGCCGACCTCGAGCTTTTCGCCGGGCGTTTCGCACACTTGCTGGGCGAGGCGCGAATCGTGGTCGGCGTCGGCCGGGGCGACTCGGGTAACGGCGCGCTCGCGCCGCTCTACGAAGCGGCCGGACGTCTCGGACTCTCGTTCCCGATCGTGAGCGCCGACGTGCGCCGCCGCGAGGACGTGCTGACCCTGCTGGAAATCCTCTTCACGCAGATCGAAGTCGCCGGCCTCGACGAGGTCGCCCACGGTTCTGGAGGTTGACGCGATATGGACGCCGCAGTCGGGAAGGTGGGACGGTTGGTGCTGCAGCGCTGCCTGGACGAGCTGCTTGCGTCCGAGCCCGGCGTGGTGGGGGCCCTGGTATGCACCTCGGACGGCTTCGAAGTCGCCGCGGCACTGCCGGCGGGCTACTCGCCAGCGACGCTGGCGGCGATGGCCAGCTCCCAGCTCGCGCTGAGCGATGCCCTCTGCCGAGAGGCCTCGCTCGGCGGCTGTCGCAACCTCGTCGTCGATGCCGAGGTCGGAAAGGTGCTGGTCATGGAGATTCCGGGCAGCGAGCGTCGCCTGCTGCTGGGCTGCATCGGCGGCACCCGCCACACCCTGGGCCAGGTGCTGTATGCCTGCAGGGCTTCGGCGGAGGACATCGGGCGCCGGCTGGTCGAGGCGCGCGGGAGCTGAGCCGCGATCGAAGGAGTGTCGCACCAGGAATCGAGGAGCATTGGCGGGGGCTGAGGGAACCAGTCGAGATGCATGTTGAAGCGGACGCTCTGGCTCAGGCCGGGGCGCCCAAACCGGTAACAACCAACCCACTACGTCTACGTAAGGAGTAAACCCATGGCCAAGGTCTCACTGGAACCGCTGCGTTCGATCGACGGCTACATCGCCGCCGCGCTGGTCGATTCCGATAGCGGCATGATGCTCGGCGGTGATGGCAGCGGTGTCGACCTGGAAGTCGCCGCGGCCGGAAACACCGAAGTGGTGCGCGCCAAGCGCAAGGTCGCCAACGCGCTGAAGCTGAACGACTCGATCGAGGACATCCTCATCAGCCTCACCAAGCAGTACCACATCATCCGCCCGCTTGAATCGAACCAGAAGCTGTTCCTCTACCTCGTGATCGACCGCTCCAAGGCCAACCTCGCGATGGCGCGGCACGAGCTTCGCACCTTCGAGAAGTCGCTGACGTTCTCCTGATCGACGGAGACCGGCGCGCCTGTCGCCCCTCCGAGCGGGAGGGGCGAACGGCCGCGGCGTCCGCAACCGGTTGCCGCGCGACCGCCGCAGCGCAGTGCGCGCGGCGGTGGAACGAGCGCCCGGTGCACCGCAAACGTGAAATCGCGCGATGCAGGAGGCGAGGGTGACCCACGAGCTGTGTCTGCGATTCGAGGCGGAGGAACTGGCCCTCGATCGGCGCCTGGCCGAGATGCTCGACGAGCACTTCAGCCACTGCACGGAGCGGCGCGGCTGTGGGCTGACCCAGGCCACGCGGTTCCTCGCCGAACGTATCAACCAGCCGCGCGACCCGGTCCGCGCCGACGACCTCGGCGTGTTCGACAATCCGCCCTCGCGCGAGGCCGAAGTGCTGGGCGCGGCGGCGCTCGGTGCAGGCTGGGCATCCGGCTGGCGGCGCCTGGACCTGGCGCCCGAGCCGGTCCGGCACATGCTCGCCTCGCACCGCGCCTTCGGCCGGATCGAGCGCATCGGCCCGCGCCTCGCGGCCATCGCCGACACCCTGGCGCGCGAGGAAAGCCGCCTCGTCCTGGCGCTGCTGCGCGACCTGCTCGACGTCTGCACCGCGGCCGGCACCGATGCCGGTCCGACCCTGGTGTCGATGGAGGAGAAGCCGGGCATCGGCAGCTGCTCCGCGGCGGAGGAGTATTTTCTCGAGATCGCCCACGGCCGCGTGCGGCGCGTGGGCGAAGCCAACGTCTTGGTGGACGAAGGGGGCGATCCGGTCCTGGTGGAGAAGATGGGTCTGGGCGAGTCGCACTCGGCGATGTCGGTGCGGGTCCTGTGCATGAACGGCGTGCGGCTGCCGCCGGGCAGCCTGTTCGCGCTTGAGCGCACCGAGCCGGGCGCAGCGCGCAGGCACGCCAGCGGCGCGATACTGCCGCTCGCCTGCGTCCAGCGCGCGCGTTTCCTTCGCCTCACCACGCTGGCGGTGGAGCCGGCCGTGCGCGCGCGCGCCGTCGGCCGCCAACTCGAATCCCCGGTCCAAGCCGGCATGTTCTCGCCCCTGTCGACCACGATTGCCGACTTGCGGGAGTTCGCGCAGCGGGCGATCCGCACGTGAGCCGGCTGGCTGGTTTTTATTCGCCGCGCTACGCGGTGCCGGGCGTCACGCCCTACGCGCGCCTGGCCGACGCGGCCGAACGCCTGCGCCGGCTGGGCCTGGTCGATTTCCGCGAGCCGGCCCCGATCGATCCGGCGCGCCTCGCCGGCCTGCATGAAGCAGCCTACCTTGAGGCGTTCCTGCGCGGCATCGAGCCGCTGGCTTCCAGCCAGGGACTGCCCTGGTCCGCGGCGGTGCGCGACGCCACGCTGAGCATGCTGGGCGGGCAACTGGAGGCGGTCGAGCACGCCCTGGCGCACGGCCTGGCGTTCAATCTTGCGCGCGGCTTCCACCATGCGGTGCCACAGCGCGGCTCCGGCAACTGCGCCCTGAACGGATTCGCCCTCGTCGCGCACCTGCGGCCGGGGCTGCGCGTGATGGTGGTGGACTGCGACGAACACGGCGGCAACGGCACCGAGGAGTTCTCCACGCGCCTGGAGAACCTCTACTGCGCGTCGATCTTCGGCACGCGCTTCGGCTGCATCGGCGGCCCGCGCTCGTGGAACTTCCACATCCGCTCGGAACGCGACGCCGCTGCTCAGTACCGCGAGGCGCTGGACGAAGTCGAACGCCTGCTGCGGCGGCTGCGGCCGGACCTCGTGCTGTACCAGGCCGGCACCGACTGCCACCGCGACGATCCCAAGAACAGCGTCGGCCTCAGTACGCGGGAGATGTTCCGGCGCGATCTGCGCGTGTTCGGCATGGCGCGCGAACTGTCGCTGCCGCTGATGTTCTGCGTCGGCGGCGGCTACCAGGCGCCGTCGCGCATCGCGGCCTTGAACGCGAACTCCGTCCGCGCCGCGCTGCTGGCGCGACGCGTTCCTTAGCCGCAGTGCGCCCGGGTCGTGGCGGGGGGCGCCACGCGGCGCCGTCAGTCCCGCCCCATCATCCGCAGGATGGCGGGGATGTCGCTTTCCAGCCGCCCGCGGCGGATGCGCTCGGAATGCAGGAAATCGGCGATCCAGGCCTGTTCGGGCGGAGCGTCGCCCAGCCACGTGCTCGCGTCGCCGTCGAGCAGGAGCGCGCCGTCGCCCCGGGCGGTGTAGACGTCGATGCGGCTGCGCTGGTCGCCGCGCGCGTGGACGATGAAGGCGGGCGGGCGTGGATCGGGGCGCAGGAAGCGACCCTGGTCGTTGCGATGGCAGGCCTGGCCGTCGGCGGTCAGCTGCAGCAGCGAGGGCAGCAGGTCGGTCTGCTGGAAGGGCAGGGCGATCTCGCCCTGCGGCAGACCGCTGGCGCCGGCCACGAGCATGGGCGTGCGCGCCAGGGCCGATCCGCCGTAGCGCGAGGCTTCGCCCTCGCGCAGCGGCGTCATGCTGCGGTGATCGCCGAGCACGACCAGGATGCCGCGCTGGAGGAACCCGGACGCTTCGAGCGCACGGTAGAAATCGCCGAAGGCGCGGTCGGCATCGCGGAATGTCTGCGCCTCGTCGATCGCTCCGCTGCCGCGGTTGATGAAGGGCGGGTGCGACTCGACCGTGAGCAGCACCGCCAGGAACGGCGTGCCCGCCTCTCGCTGCTGCATCCACTGCCGCATGCGTCCATACAGGGCGGCGTCCTCCGCCGCGCTGAATGGGCCGCGCGGCATGCCCGCGTAGAACGCGGCTTCCTGGCCTTCCCAGTGGTCGAAGCGCAGCGCCTTGAGCCAGGCCGGCTTGTCCAGGAAGCCGAGATCGCCGGTGGTGAAGAAGCCGCTCCAGTAGCCGTGGCGGCGCAGCTGTTCGGGCAGTGCGGCCTCGGCGTTCTCGAAGCCGGCGAAGGCCTTGAGGCTGGAATAGCGTCCGACCTGCGGCACGGGGTACTCCCCGGTCAGCAGCGCGATCAGTCCGTGGTCGGTGGTGAAGCCGTTCGCGTGGAAGGCGCTGAACCAGGTGTTGCGGCGCGCGATCGCGTCGAACTCGGAAACCACGCTCTCCTGCGCCGTTCCGAGGGCGCTGTGGTAGGCCGAGAGCGATTCCCACAGGACGACGATGACATCGGGGCGTCGCGCCTGGCCCGGCTCGCAGCTGCGGGTGGGCGGACGATGGCGTGCCGCCAGATCGGCGGCGAAGGCCTCGCTGTAGGCGCGCGCCACGCCCTGGTCGCGGTGCAGCTGCCACAGGTTGACGAAGGAGTCGCTGTTGACGTGCGTGGGCGATGCGCCGGAGAGCGGGATGGCGAGCGCGAGGCAGAGCGCGGCGGTCACCGCGAAGCCGAGCGATTGACGCGGCCGGGGCGGGGCCGGGATCAGGCAGCAGGCGATGGTCGCCGCCAAGCCCAGCGCCAGGGCGGGAACGAGCACCGGATGCGCGCGCCAGAGCGCGCGCAGGAAGTCGGCCGTGGCGCGCCACTCGCCGCCGAACTTGAACACGTCGAGCAGATAGAGGCGGGCATTGAGCAGGCTCAGGATGGCCAGGTCCGCGGCCACGAGCAGGGTGAGCGCCAGGGCGACGAGCATCGCGATCCGCCGCAGCAGGCGATGCACGGTTGCCTGGCTGGCGGCCAGCAAGGCGAAGCCGAGCACGAGCAGCCAGGCATCGTGCCCGAAGCTGCTGCGGCCCATGCACCCGCCGCAGTCGGCGTTGGGGCCGAAGATGGCCTCGACCTTGACCGCGCGCAGCAGGCTCAGTGCGAGCAGGGCAGCGGCCAGCAGCACGGGCGCGAGCGCGCCGAGGCGCTCGATCCAGGGCGGGAGCGGCGGGCGCTGGGGGCTCACGTCAGGCGACGAAGGGGCGGCATCCGGGTATTATTGACGGTTTACCGCCGCGAGAGCAGGGCAGACCTGCCCCCAGGCTCGCCGGCATTCCGCCGCGATGCAGCGTCCGGGCTGGCGGCGGCGTGACGCGCGGCGCGCCATCCCCCCAGGAGCCCACCGCGCATGCGTATCCAGGCCGAAGCGCTCACCTTCGACGACGTTTCCCTCATCCCAGCCCACTCGATCGTCCTGCCCAAGGACGTCTCCCTGGCCACGCGTCTGACCCGCGGCATCCGTCTCAACCTGCCGATCGCCTCCGCCGCGATGGACACCGTCACCGA